>CAYLSP010000008.1:5307-14677 GCA_964385935.1 uncultured Defluviitaleaceae bacterium | reverse complement strand
CTCTTATGGAAGACGACCGCCTTATAGAAATCATAATAGAAGATAAAAAAGAGACCTCGATTCTGGGAAACATTTATGTAGGCGTGGTCAGAAATATCCTGCCCAGCGAATTTGCGTTCATTGATATTGGAACAGGTAAAAATGCATTTTTATATCTAAGCGACTCCAGAGAAAAAAAACTTTATAAAAATGGGAAGCTCCTTATAAGGAGAGGTCAGGAACTTCCTGTTCAAGTTTTAAAAGACGCGACAGGGACAAAGGGTGCTTATGTCACATCAGATATCTCCATACCGGGAAGATTTGTTGTTGTTTATAAAAAGGATGATGCTAGAGAGATTTCTGTCTCTAAAAAAATTGAGGATGGGAAAGAGAAATCCAGGCTAAAAAAAATCGCTGATGAATATCTTCCTAAAGAGTTTTCAGTAATTATAAGAACCAATGCTCAGGGTAGGGAAGATTCCGAGATTATTGAGGAAATCTCCGATCTGGTAGAGAAATACAGCGATATTATGAAAAATTTTTCATACAAAAGACAATTTAAGCTTTTGTATGAAAATGGTACGCCATTGCAAAAATCTATTAAGGAGTTTTATCAGGCGGACATTAACGAAATTGTTGTTAATAAAAGGGAATGTTTTTCTAACTTAAAACTATTTATGGATGAAAATTTTCCCGAAGCATCTGACAAAGTAATTTTTTATGACGAAAACATTGAAAATCGGCAAAAGCTTTTCTATAAATATTTAGTTGAAGGGCAAATAACTAAAGCTCTTGAAAAACGAGTAAATTTTGAAGGCGGCGGATTTTTATATATTGAACAGACAGAAGCCTGCGTGGTAATTGATGTAAATTCTGGTAGTTTTATTGGGAACAAAAACCATGAAGAATCCGTTCTACAGATAAACATGGGAGCAGCCAGGGAAATAGCCCGGCAAATTCGACTTAGGAATCTTTCTGGAATAATTATTATTGACTTTGTGGATATGAAATTAGAAGAAAACCGAGAAATATTGAAAAAATATTTTGAAGGGGAACTAAAAAAGGACAGGATAAGTACAACCCTTACAAAGGATGTTGTTCTTGGTCTTTATTGTCTGACCAGAAAGAAAACCCGAGAGTCACTTTCCGCCATATTAATGGAAAACTGTGATTTTTGTCACGGCACGGGGAAGAATAGAAAAAAATATGAAGAATAGAGGGAAGAAATGAAGAAAGCACTTATTTTATTTTTGATATTTGCAGTGTTGGGATTATCAGCGTGTGAAAAAAAACCTGAAATTAATTCTGGAAAAATTGAGGACTACTTTGCTACAAAAGCGAACACAATTTATGTCTATGACGGTCCTGAAGAAACGGCGTCGGCATGGAATATCCATAACGATTACATCAGAGATGGATTTATTCAAAGAAAAATAATTGCAGGACCTTATTATGCTGGAGAGCTTTTATCTTTTATCGACGGTGAAATGCGCGTTGCATACAGCCAAAACAATTATTTCTATATGGATGACTTTGGAAAATATGAGAATAATTATAACGCCCTGATTTTAAAAGAGCCTTTAGAAAAGGGCAATAAATGGCAGTTGGACTCAGGGATAAGCGGAGCTGTTAACGCTGAAATTACCAATATGGATGCAGATGTGACAGTCCCTTATGGAACCTTTAAAGCAATGGAAGTTACTATTACTTATGAAAAGTCAAGTTCATTTCAGAAAGAATATTATGTAAAAGGGATTGGTCTTGTAAAAGCTGAAACTGTTAAAGAAAATGGAGAATCTTTCGCCTCTGAATTAAAAGAAATTAAGGAAGCTTCAAACTTTTCCTCGGAAATAACTTTTTATTATCCCGATGCAAATAGTGAAGAATTGGGCTTTGAACAAAGGAATATTGCTTTCGCAACAAATATGGATATGGATAAATATTTTGAAGATAGTTTTAAGAGTTATGAGGAAGGTCATATGCCAGTGTTTTCAGAAAATGTGAAAATTAATAGCATACGGCTTGATTGGTCAAAGGCGCTGACTTCAATAGATTTGTCACAGGATTTCATAGATCAGGTTAATTCAAACCCTGAATTAGAAACAAAAACGTTACAAAGCCTTATGAGAACTCTGAGGGAGTTCTATGCAACCGATAATTTGGAAGTAAAAATCGACGGCAAAAACTATGAATCTAATAACATTAGTTTTGGAGATGGTGAATACATTAATGGAGACTTCGGGGGAATAATTTTTGAATAGAGAAAATACCATTGCAACTTATGCAAATACTCGTAAAATTATTGATAAATATGAACTTGTTCTAAAGAAGAGGTTTGGTCAAAACTTCCTTGTAGATCCCTTTGTGCTTCAAAAAATTATTAACGGCTGTGAAATAGAAAATGGTGATTTAGTTATTGAGGTTGGCCCCGGAATAGGAGGGCTGACCCAAGCCTTATCTGAGAAGGCGAAAAAAATAATTGCCATTGAAATAGACAACAAACTTGCTGATATTTTAAACGAAACTTTTTCAGGCTGTGAAAAAGTTAGTGTCGTCAATAGTGACGTTCTAGACGTGTCGTTTAATGATTTGGTTGAAAATTCCGGCTTTAAAAAGGCTAAAATTTGCGCGAACCTGCCATATTATATAACAACCCCCATTATTATGAAGGCTTTGGAATCGGGCGTTTTTTCTAAAATGGTCATAATGGTTCAAAAGGAGGTGGGTGAACGGCTTAAAGCGAAACCGGGCACAAAGGAATATGGCTCACTGACCTTAGCTGTTAATTATTTTTGTGATGTCAGTGTTGTTGCAAACGTTCCGCAAAACTGTTTTATTCCGCGCCCTAATGTGGATTCTATTGTTTTAAAGCTTGATATTCTGGAAAAACCCAGAGTAATGGTAAAAAACCCGGATTTTATGTTTCACATAATAAAAGTCGCCTTTTCCACCAGAAGAAAAACTTTATTAAATTGCTTTTTTAACGATCAAACCTTAAAAACCTTTGTTAAGACGAAGGAAGAAATTATTGAATGGATGAGGATTTCCGGTCTTTCTGAAACGATTAGGGGAGAGGAACTTTTTCTTTCAGACTTTGCTTTACTTTCTGAAAATTTCATGTATAATGTAAATATATAATGCAAAAGATTAATTGTGATTAATTTGAAATTTATTATGAAATGAGAGTTATTATGGATAGAATTTTTGGGTCAAGTGTGAGAATGAATAGCTTTGATACTATTTTTGCCATTGAATTTAATGACTGTATACGGGACATAATTTATTCCGATAAAGTATTAAAATTACAGGAGTATTGGCAGCACTGCAATACATCCAGATATCAGCACAGCATTAATGTGGCATATCACAGTTATTTTTTGTGTAAGATTTTGCATTTTGATTATAGGTCTGCGGCAAGGGCAGGTCTTCTTCATGATTTGTTTTTCTATGATTGGCGTGAGGAAAAACAGCCTGAGGGAAATCATGCCATTGCACATGCTATCGTTGCTTTAAGAAACGCGAATGAGCTTACAGATATTAATGAAATTGAAGCGGATGCCATTGTTAATCATATGTGGCCGATTTCTAGAAATATGCCAAAGTATAAAGAGTCTTATGTGGTTTCGCTGGCCGATAAGTTTTGTACGATGTTTGAAATTGCAGAGGCATTTAAACTCTACTTCCTAAAAAAAGTCAAAAGTTAGGGAGGGGAGTTGTTAACTATTCGCAAAAGAAAAGTTTAAGGAATATTTACCATGCTTATATACATTTGCAATAAAAATTGATTAAATAAAACTAATTTTGACAATACTTTTAATTATGACTATAATATAAGCTGTAAAATAAGCTATAAAATAAACTAAAGGATGTGAGATTATGGATTTTACTGACAATCAATTTTATGGCAGATACAAAGGCGCACGTGATGCTGCCTGGCAGATACAAATCAAGTATAAAATTGATTCGTTGCCTGTCAGCGTAATGAAAATTTGCAAAAACATTGGCATCATTGTTTTATCTTATACAGAAGCTGAAGACATTATTAACGAATGCGATTTGGCAGACCATGCATCAGTAAATGACGGCTTTGTTCTATACACAGACAAATGGTACATTCTTTATTCCACTGAAATTATACCCAAAGAATCCACCCGCTTTATCCTAGCTAGAGAATTAGCTCGTATTTTACTGGGGCAACCCCTACAACAGAAAAAAATCGGACTTTTTACCGCCTATTACTCCAATGAGCACCTAAATAAGGAATATGAAGAAGAAGCTAATCTGTTTGCTTCAAGACTGCTTTCACCCGCAGTTATACTATGGGCTCTTAATATTTTAGAGCCTGAAAAGATGGTTGAACTTTGCGGATTAAAACCCTCAGAAGCCCAGCTAAGAGCTAAACGCATGGAAGAATTATTAAAAAATAATATGTTTTTAAAATATTCTTTAGAAAAAGCCGTTTTTGAGCAATATTCTGACTATATAGAAAACTATAAAAAGCAGCATCAATAACATAAAATTATTATGTAAACCTATAAGACAAAGAAAAAACGCCGATCACACGGCGTTTTATTTCTTGTTTATAAAAGTACGTATTTATTCCCGCATTTTTGAAGCCAGTTACTTAATTATTTGTTGTTATTATTGTTGTTGTTGTTCTTAGAATCCATATCGCTGCCGTATTCTACACGTTCAGGCTTTTTAGTAGAGTTGTTATTTGTACCCTTCTTGTCCATGTTTAAATAACCTCCCTTCAAAACAATATTCTAGAGGCTGACCTCTATGATAGTATTATTGTTTTTTTTGAGAGTTTTATACATTTCGACTAAAATAATTTTTAACATCTTTTGCATCAACAGATAATTGTTTCTTTAGCCCATCAATGGAACCAAAGTTTTGTTCTTTCCTTAAATATTTATAAAATTCTATATTAATCTCTTGCCCATATAAAACTTTATCATAATTAAAAATATGGGTTTCGATTTTCCTGACTCTGCCTGAAACTGTTGGATTTGTTCCTATATTGGACATACTGATGTATTTCTCATTTGAAATTGTTGTAGTAGTTGCATATACTCCGTCTCCCGGAAGCAGTTTATTTTTATAAGGGATTATGTTGACAGTGGGAAAACCTATCTGCCGCCCTAACCTCTTACCTTCTTCTACCGTTCCCATAACAAAAAATTTTCTCCCGGAAAAAAGCTCAAAGCTTTCAAAATCATTGTTCTGAATGAAGTCACGAATTATTGTACTGCTTATTTTTTGGTTACCTATCATGGTGTGGGGTACACTGATTGTTTTAATGCCGTATTTTTCTCCTAAGGAAAATAGTGAGTTTATATCCCCTGATTGCCCTTTTGCAAACCTGAATCCCTCTCCCACAATGAGCGCCTTGCATTTTCCCTTTTCAGCGAGAAGCCTAACAAATTCCTCGGGTGAAATCAAGGAAAATTCTTTTGTAAACGGATATTCAATAAAATATTCAATATCCATACTAGATAATAAAAACTCCTTCTCACGTGGAGACAATATTGAGCTTATTTCAACATAGGATAAAACCTTCAAGGGATGGGGTGAAAAAGACATGACAGCAGGCTTTAAGTTATATTTATTCCCTATTTCTATGGTTTTGTTTATAAGACTTATATGACCTTTATGAAGTCCGTCGAAATTTCCAATACATATGGCGGCGGGTTCGGTTACAATAGAAAAACTTGTTCCGTAAATCAAAAAGTCTCACCCCGATAATTTCTGATATTATCAAGTACAGAGCAAACAGATTTTTCCATATCCATATAAAGAGTAGCCCCGGCGGCTTTCTTATGTCCTCCTCCACCAAGACTTTGAGCAATGTCAGAAACGGCAATATTATTTGATCTGAAACTTACCTTAACTTCTTCAGGCTGTCTTTCTGAAAACAGCATACTTGTTGAAATTCCATCTATATTTAATAAATATTCCACAACGCCGTCCAAGTCAGAATTTGTTCCACCGCATTTTTTTAACTCGTCAACAGAAATTGTAGTATAAGCCAAACCCTCGTCTTCTAGAATAACCATATTATTAATGCACATCCCTAAAACCCTCGCGCTTGCCAGTGAATGGGAAAGCATTGTATCTCTATAAATTTTACTTCCTGAAACGCCCGCCGATATTAGTTTTCCGGCGATTAAATGGGTATTTTCGCTTGTGCAGTCATGGCAAAAGCCACCTGTGTCAAAAATAATCCCTGTATAGATCGCTTCTCCGTATTCTATTGTTAAAGGGAAAATGTCCTCAAATAGAGTATATACCAATTCACTGGTAGATGAGAAATCTCCTGCCACAAAATTATATTTTGCGAACCCCGTATTGCTTATATGATGATCTATGTTAATTGTAAACTCGGTTTTATCAAATAAATCAGCTGCACTTGAAAGCCTGTCTTTTGCCCCGCAGTCAAGACTGATAAAAGCGTCAACTTCACATGTTGACGGATTATCTGAACACAAAAATTCCCGCCCCGATAAAAAATTATATTTATCGGGGAAGGAACTTAAAAATATTAAAGGCTTTACGCCAAGACTATTAAGTCCTTGTGCCATAGCAAGACATGCACCAATTGCATCGCCGTCAGGATTTATATGACCGCTGACAGCCACAGTCTTGCACCTGCTTAATAGTCCGGAAATCTCCTTAAAAGATTCCTTTAATGAATTAATCATTATTGTTTACCTCATCAATAAGCTTTGACAGCCTGAATGCATATTCAAGTGAATCATCAAGAATAAAGGTAAGCTCAGGAGTATTTCTTAAATTAATTTTTTGTGCCAAAAGTTTTCTTACAAATCCGGCCGAATTTTTTATTCCGGCAAAAACTTCCTGTTTTTGCTCATCAGTGCCCATGACGCTGATATAAATTTTACAATACTTTAAATCCACAGTGGTATCAACTTTAACAACGCTGGTCATGGCACATATCCGCGGATCTTTTAATTCCGCTCTAATGATTTCAGAAACTTCTTTTTTAATTTCGTCGTTAATTCTTATTAATCTGTTGTTTGTTTTCATTTTCTCACCTTCTATCTGGCAACCTCTTCCAAAATATAGGCCTCGCAGATGTCCCCTTCTTTAATGTCGTCAAATTTTGAAAACAGAAGTCCACATTCATAGCCTGAATTAACCTCTTTAACATCATCTTTAAAACGTTTAAGTGTTTCAAGCGTACCTTCATAAATCATTTTTTTGTCTCTGAAAATTCTAATTTTTGAGTTTCTTGTTATTTTGCCGTCCGTCACGTATGAACCGCCTATAGTTCCTACGCCAGAGGCTTTAAATAACTGCCTTATTTCAGCGTGACCGGTAATCTTTTCTTCGTATACAGGATCTAGCATTCCCTTCATAGCAGATTGTATGTCCTCTATAGCATTATAAATTACACGGTAGAGCCTGATGTCAACTTCCTGAGCGTCTGCAACTGATTTCGCCATAGCCTCAAGGCGGACATTAAAGCCTATTACAATGGCAGAAGATGCGGAAGCAAGCATTACGTCTGACTCCGTTACGGCTCCAACACCGGCATGTATAGTTCTGATTCTGACTTCTTCATTAGAAAGTTTTTCAAGACTCTGCCTGACCGCTTCACATGAGCCTTGAACGTCGGCTTTTATAATTATATTCAAGTCCTTCATTTTCCCTGACTGAATCTGACCGAAGAGGTCGTCAAGAGAAACTTTCTGTGGCATGGATTTAATCATATCTACCCTGCCCTTAGCGATAATGGATTCAGCTAACTGCCTTGCCTGCTTATCATTCTGAGCCACATAAAACATATCCCCGGCCTGAGGAACGTCTTGAAGCCCCAATATTTCAACAGGCATGGAAGGTCCTGCCTTTTTAACGCGCCTTCCTTTGTCATCCATCATTGCCCTTATTTTTCCATAAGTTCCTCCGGCAACAATAGGGTCTCCAACGTTAAGCGTGCCGTTTTGAACTAAGACTGTGGCTACTGGGCCTTTTCCCTTGTCAAGAAGCGCCTCAACAATTGCACCTTTGGCAGGTTTTTTCGGATTCGCTTTAAGCTCTTTCATTTCAGAAACTATTATTACCATTTCTAAAAGATGATCAATACCCGTTTTGTTCATGGCCGAAACAGGAACGCATATGGTTTCGCCGCCCCAATCCTCGGCAACTATACCGTGTTCCAGAAGTTCCTGTTTAACCCTGTCCGGGTTAGCGCTTGGTTTATCTATTTTGTTAACAGCAACTATTATCTCAACTCCGGCGGCTTTAGCGTGATTTATAGCCTCGACAGTCTGCGGCATAACACCGTCGTCGGCGGCAACAACCAAAATCGCTATATCCGTAATTGACGCACCTCTCATGCGCATTGCAGTGAAGGCTTCATGTCCGGGAGTATCTAAAAAAGTGATAGGCTTATTATTAATAGAAACTGTATACGCGCCGATATGCTGAGTTATTCCGCCCGCTTCACTGGCTATAACATTACTATGCCGGATAGCGTCTAAAAGTGATGTCTTACCATGATCGACGTGTCCCATAACAACAACGACAGGTGGACGCTCTATTGCATTTTCATCGTCTTTATCGTCCTCAGCATCACCGAATGCGTCTTTAAACACATCAACAGGTTTTTCAGCTTCAACGAGAATACCATAGCTTTCGGCTATTTCGGTGGCTGTTTCAAATGTTATATCACTTGTAATAGTCACCATTTCTCCTTTTGAAAACAATGTCTTGACAACCTCAGAACCCGATTTTCCAATAACTTCAGCAAATTCTTTGACAGTCATTATTGGAGGAAGCGAAACTATTTTTGTTTCAACGGGAGCAGGCTTTTTCTCAGGTTTTTTGTCCTTACCTTTAGAAATGCTGCTTTTGGGGAACTTATCATCTCTGATATCCGATAAGTTTTTCTCCGCTTTTAGTTTGTCTAAGGCTTTTTTGCGGCTTTCTTCCCGTCTTGCTTCTTCTCTCTTAGCTACAACATCTTCCTTTTTAGGAGCGGCAGCGTCATCTTTGCCTTTTTTGGGAATATCGGGACGCTTAGAAAAAGTCTTTCTTGCCCCGCCTTCATCTTTTTTAGGGAAATTTCCGCCATCTTTTCGGAAATCACCCCCGCCAGAAGGTTTCTGTCCTTGTTGGTAAGGAGGTCTTTGGCCTCCCTGCCCCTGTCCTTGCTGATAAGGAGGTCTTTGGCCTCCCTGCCCCTGTCCTTGACCCTGCTGGTAAGGACGTCTTTGACCGCCCTGCCCTTGACCCTGTTGATAAGGAGGTCTTTGATTGCCTTGTCCTTGACCCTGTTGATAAGGAGGTCTCTGTCCGCCCTGCCCTTGACCCTGTTGATAAGGAGGTCTTTGACCGCCCTGCCCTTGTCCCTGTTGATAAGGAG
>CAYLSP010000008.1:0-5207 GCA_964385935.1 uncultured Defluviitaleaceae bacterium | reverse complement strand
CCGCCCTGCCCTTGTCCCTGTTGATAAGGAGGTCTTTGACCGCCCTGCCCTTGTCCCTGTTGATAACCCTGCCTTTGTCCACCTTGCTCCCCACCGGGACGCTGCCCCTGTGGTCTGTTCTGTTGACCCTGCTGATAAGGCGGTCTTTGTTGGCGTTGTGGTATATTTGATGGGCGCTGATTTTGCGGTGTCCTGCTTTGGTGAGGTCTTTGAGCGGAATTTTCTGGTCTTGTGCCTTCTTGTCTCGGGCCTTTTGGGCTTTCCTGAGAGAACTCTACTTTATTTTCTGACACCGGCCTTTGAGAAGATTGCGACTCAACTGCTGAAACATCCCCATTTATCCTTTTTTCATTAGTCTCTATTTTTTCCCGTCGCGCCTCCCGTGCAGCCGAATGCGGAAATGCCTCGGAAACGCGCTTGGCTTCAGATTCGTCAATATTACTCATATGATTCTTAAATTCAACCCCCATATCTCTCAACTTCTCAGAAAGTTCCTTGTTACTTATGCTTAGTTGCTTCGCAAGTTCATGTATTCTAACTTTGGACATACATATACCTCCAATAACTATACGCCATTTACATTTTGATACTATAGCAATTTTAAACGAATGACCCTACCTCTGCCTAAATCAAGCATCAGTCTAAGCTGTCAATAATTTTTAACGCCAAATTTTCATCAATTACTGCAATTGTGGAGCGGTTATGCTCTCCTATTGCCCGGCTGATTTCCTCTTTTGTATAAACAGAAAAGTAGGGAACTTCGTAATAAAAGCTCTTATTACAAAATTTCTTTTTTGTATTGTCAGAAGCATCAACAGCCACCATAATAAGTTTAGCGCTTCCTGATCTGAGTGCGTTTACACAACCAGATTCTCCGGACAAAAGCAATCCGGCCTTTTTACAAAGAGCTAAATAAGAAATAATTTTTCTATTCATCGGTCAACTCCGATTTTAAAGATTCGTAAACTTCAGATGGAACCCGGCATTTAAAGGATCTTTCAAGCCCTCTTGACTTAACGGCTCTTTCAAGACATGTAACATCAGCACAGATATAAGCTCCCCTGCCCTGCATTTTACCTGTTTTGTCTAAAAAGAACTCTCCGTTATCATTATGAACCACGCGAATAAGTTCTTTTTTAGGCTTCATTTCTAGACAGCCGGTGCATTTTCTCAAAGGAATTTTTCTAACTTTCATATTCGTTCACATCTTCACTATTATCACTGTTTTGATTATTCTCATTATTCTCGTCATTGGCTTCAAAATAATTTTCATAGTTGTCTTCGCCCTGATAATACTCATAATAGGACTCTTCATAATTTTCATCATATTCGTTATCATCAAAGGTCCAATAATCTTCTTCGTTTATGAAATTAGTTTCTCTGGCTTGAGTCTCGCTCTTTATGTCAATTCTCCAACCTGTTAGTCTTGCGGCAAGGCGCGCATTTTGTCCTTCTTTGCCTATAGAAAGCGACAACTGGTGATCAGGAACTACAATTTTTGCGCTTCTCTCCTTGTCGTCCAAAACAACGGCCAGAACATTACTGGGGCTTAAAGATGAAGCAATAAACCATCTTGGGTCTTCACTCCAATTTATAACGTCAATTTTTTCGCCCCTGAGTTCACTAACGATAACATTAACCCTATATCCGTTTTGACCGACACAGGCACCAACAGGATCCACATCAACATTTTTTGAATAAACTGCGATTTTCGTCCTTGAACCGGCCTCTCTTGCAATGGACTTTATTTCCACAGTTCCGTCATAAACCTCCGGCACTTCCTGCTCAAAAAGACGTTTTACCAGGTCGGGGTGATTCCTAGAGACATTAATAATAGGGCCTTTAGTTGTCTGTTTAACTTCCGTAACATAGACTTTGATTCTGTCGTGCTGATCATACACTTCATTTGGCATTTGTTCACTGGGAGGCAGTATTGCTTCCATTTTCCCAAGTGTCACGATGAGGTTCTTCCTATCCCATCTTTGGACAATGCCCGTAACAATTTCCTTTTCTTTTTCATGGTATTCCTTGTATAAAATATCTCTCTCAGCTTCCCTGAATTTTTGAACGACCACCTGTTTAGCCGTTTGTGCAGAAATTCTACCGAAATTTTTAGGCGTGACTACAATGTCAACCATATCTCCAACTTCGTATGAAATATTTTGATCTTTTGCTTCTTTAACAGAAATTTCTGTATTACTGTCCGTTACCTCTTCTACTACCTGCTTTTGTATATACACAACTACTTTACCATTGTTTCTGTCTATAACCACTTTAACGTTCTGGTTTTGGCCAAAGTTTTTTTTGCATGCAGTAACAAGAGAAGTTTCAATAGCTTCAAAAATTATCTCCCTATCTATCCCCTTCTCTTTTTCAATTTGAAGCAATGCTTCAATTAATTCTGTTCCGCTGTCCACTCTTATACCTCCTAACTCTTACAACAATTTTAATTTGCCAATACAATAGATAAGAGTGGGTTAGAACCCACTCTTATATTCAGCAGATATTCAACTAAATAATAAGGGCGAAAAAGCGTAAACTAGCCCTTAACTCTCTCAACAAGCTTTGAGAAAGACGCAGAGTCATTAACAGCCATCTCGGCCAACATTTTCCGGTTAATGTTGATGCCGGAAACCTTGAGACCGTTAATAAGACGGCTATAAGAAATTCCATTTGCGCGTGAAGCTGCATTGATTCTCGCTATCCATAAACGGCGGAATTCTCTTTTTGTTTGTTTTCTTCCGGCAAAAGCATGTGCCATTGCTCTCATAACAGACTGTTTTGCGATTCTATATTGCTTGCTTCTGGCTCCAAAATAACCCTTAGCCATTTTCAAGACTTTCTTATGTTTTTTTCTTGCGTTTATAGCGCCTTTAATACGTGCCATTTTGCAAACCCTCCATCTTCAAATAGTTATCCGAATTTTATAAATAAGGCAGAATTTTATGCATTACTTTAGAATTAGTTTTATCGGTGACAGCCATCTGGCGTAACCTCATCTTGCGTTTTGCACTTTTCTTGCCCGTTTTATGCTGATGGTTTGTACGTGAGTGCTTCAAGAGTCCAGAAGCCGTGGATTTAAATCTTTTAGCTGCCGCTTTCTTTGTCTTTAATTTAGGCATTGTTATATCCTCCTAGGTTAAATAAATACAATCTTAAATGTTTAAGCCTTTGGTGCAAGAAACATAGACATGTTTTTTTGATCAATTTTAGGCGGTTTTTCAACCGAGCCGTATTCTTCAAGAGATTTAGCAAAGTTTGCCATAATCTGGAAAGCTGTGTCGGTTCTTGACATTTCTCTGGCATAACGGAAGCGTATACTGACTTTTACTTTATCGCCGTCTTTTAAAAACTCAATTGCCTTTTTAAGCTTCACGTTAACATCGTGGGGTTCGATATTAGAAGAAAGACGAATTTCTTTAATATCAACAATTTTCTGCCGTTTGCGCTCTTCTTTGCGCTTTTTATCCATTTCAAATTTATATTTACTAAAATCCATAATTTTGCAAACGGGCGGTTTAGCATGTGGAACTATTTTCACCAGGTCAAGATTTTTATCATCAGCCATTTTTTGCGCTTCTTTGGAAGAAACAACACCAACCTTTGTTCCGTCGCTGTCAATAAGCATAACTTCCTTATCTCTGATTTGCTCGTTTAAAGTATACTCGGTAATAGTCGAGCACCTCCTAAAATAATATAAAAAGGGCGGACATAAGCCCACCTCAAATAAACAAAAATTTATCGAAACCCTTAGCCAAAAGCGAGGGTGAGAAGAGTGGGCTTCTGCTTAACAAATGGATTATACACTATATTTTGGATATTGTCAACTAACATTAAAAAATTTTTTATATTTTGGGCTGAGGGCAAACACAGTTCGCCCCTACGTTAATTATTCATCCCTCTTGCAGATGAGCTTAAAATTGGATTTTTCTCTAAGAACCTGTTCTAATTATTGAGGACAGATTTTTAACATTGTGGGTTATTTTACCATATTCAGTATTGACTTGTTAAGATGGAAATGTTACTATTGCCTTGCGTGAAAAATACAATTTTATTTGGTTAATATGCATACAAGCATAGAGCAATTGCATATTCTAAATTGTGTATTTTTCTACGTTAATTTTATATCAGGGGGGGCAATTATCAATCTTGCACTAACTAGGTTCATCAAAAATTTAAGGGAGGATTTAAGATGAAAAAACGTCCATTTGTAACCGCGTTGAGTTTGTCTATGGCTGTTTGCATGAGCATGTCCACATTCGCGGTAACAACGCTCACCGTATTTGCGGCTGATCCGCAAATCGTAGTATCAGAAGGTCTGGATGCTGTTCCTGACCCAATCGACCCACAGAGCTGGGTACTCAATCGTGACCTCACTTGGGACGATTATCGCCCCAACCCAGTTATAGACTGGATGGAGGAACTTAACACAGAAGGCTTGGCTAGACCTGCTGCTGTCTCCAACCCCAATAACCCCAAATTGAATCGACCTGTACAAGGCGGCTTGATTCTGGTGGAATACCTCGACCGAAAATTTATCAGCCGCCAGCCCGCAAATAGTGACCCCACGGGCTACTATATGTATAGAGAAGACGGCGCAGTTAAATTACCAGACGGTACTGTAAGAGGTATGGAAGACAAGGTTACAAGAAACCCCGTTGTCAGCGGCGCTCAAATGGTTGCTGATGAAAAGCACGGCGGCGATATCAGCAAAGTAACTGATGCGGAGTTCGCTCAATGGTGGGCAGATTATCTCAATAAGCCACAAGAATTGAACAATTATACATCCATAGACGAATACTACCGTGAAAACACCTTCGGCAAATGGGCAATTGATTTACACCCCTATGGTCCCTTCACCATCCCTTACTTTGAATTTGAAACCATGGGCTACGATATGGGTTCAAGTTTCCAAACATATCGTGACGTACCGCCAAGTTTCCGCAACGGTACTAATGGCACCAGCAACTCCGTAACTTTTGATAGCGTAGCCATCCCATTCGCACGTGACGCTGGTGTGCCCTACGCTGATCTGGACTTCTTCTTCATGCTCCATGCCGGTTATGACGAAAGCGGCGTTTGGCAGCAATTAGGCATGGCTCAGTACCCTAACAGAAAAGCTATACCTTATGAATTGGGACCTGGCCCACGCATGACTGAGGTAGAAAAGTTCTTTACAGAAAATCCTGATTATCTTACGCTCTATG
>CAYLSP010000007.1:0-16997 GCA_964385935.1 uncultured Defluviitaleaceae bacterium | reverse complement strand
GCTGACCTTATGAATCTTTGCCCGCAATCGATTATTATTCTTTTCACATATAACCTCTCTTTAAATTAGATTTTCTATTTCTGTGATGCAAGTATCAGTTCTTTTCGGGTATATGTATTTTTGTATTTGTAGGTAGAAAAATCCATCCCCATAAACTTATAAAATTCTTCTAAAATATGGTCGAGACGAACAGTTTTTACGCTTCCGGCAGCACAGCTAATCCTTATAATTCCAGGGTTTTCAGGTATTAATGATATGCTGTTAATTAACCCTCTTATGTTTACATAATTTATTTTATGTTTACTTTCCTTTTCTATCAATATTTCTGTGGCATTTAAGATTTTATTAACTGCATCACCTAATTTATCCCATAACTCTTCTGGGAATCCTATTTCATAAACAGCTCCCTCAACTAAAGAAGCGGCAGTTTTTTCTCCCTCTTTCAGCGTTTCGGCTCTGATGATTTCAAGACCTTTTGGAAAAACGGAGTTAAGTCTCTTAATACAATCATTTTCATCTATATCACTTTCCAAATCAATCTCAACTATTTCTGAAAGTCCTGTATACCCAAGGGACAGCGGCATTGCAAAGCTGACAATCTGATGAGGATTAAATCCCTGTGAATAAGCCGCCGGGATGTTTGCTCTAGTAATTGCCCTTTGCACGGTTTTTAATAAGTCCAAATGCCCCACAAACCGCATATTATCATATTTTTTGAAATACAGCCTTAATTTATTCATACTCCCCTACCCTTCCGTTTCTACAGCCAATCCCGCAGACACTACATTTTGAACGGCAATCTGGAGTGGTTTTTGATTCCTTTGCCTTTTCCATTTCGGCTATTAAAAATTTCTTTGAAACTCCTGTGTTGATATGATCCCAAGGCAGGATTTCAGAGTATTCCCGCTGTCTTGCAGCATAAAAATCAATTGAAAGCCCTGTGTCCTCAAATGCCTGAACCCATTTTTTATAGTCAAACCGCTCAGACCAGCCGTCAAAGCGTGCTCCAAGTTCCCATGCTCTGAAAATCGCTCTGGAAATTTTTCTATCTCCTCTGGCAAGCGCGCCCTCTAAAACGCTGACATACTCGTCATGGAAACTGAATCTTATCTGCTTTTTATGAATTGATTTCTTAATGAGCCGACCTTTTTCAGCAAACTCGGAGAAGCTGTTTTGTGCTTCCCATTGAAATGGTGTAAATGGCTTAGGCACAAAACAGGAAGCTGACATAGAAATGCTTACAGGTCTTGATCTCTTTTCTTTTGGAAGCTTATAATATTCATTAACTATTTTATCACCCAAATCGGGAATCGCTAATATATCTTCTTCTGTTTCAGTTGGCAGCCCAATCATGAAGTATAGCTTAATTTTATCCCAGCCACCGTCAAAAGCCAGCCGGCAGCCATTAATTATTTCTTCTTGTGATAAATTCTTGTTAATTACGTCCCTAAGCCGTTGAGAACCTGCTTCCGGCGCAAATGTCAAACTGCTTTTCCTAATTGCCTGAACTTTCTCTAATATTTCCATGTTCATAGCATCAATTCTAAGTGATGGCAAGGACACGTTAACATGCTTGCATGAAAAATAATCTATGAGCTTGTCCGCAAGTAGCTTAAATTCTGAATAATCCCCAGTGCTAAGGGAAACAAGAGAAATTTCATCATGTCCCGAGTTTTCAAAAAGCTCCTTGGATTGAGAAAATAAGCGTTCATTTCCTTTTTCTCTCTGCGGTCTGTAAATAAATCCCGCCTGACAAAACCGGCAACCCCTTATACATCCTCTAAAAACCTCAAGAGTTACCCTGTCGTGAACAATCTCAATATTGGGGACAAGCTGTGCTTCGGGGAAATATACGTTTTCTAAATCCTTTACAAAAACGCGGTTTATTACATCAGGAGCCAAATTATAGTTCTTGTCAAAGGAAGATATTATTCCGTTTTCATCATAGGTCACGTCATAAAACTGAGGAACATAAATTCCTTCTATAGTCGCAATCTCTTTCAAGAAGTCTATTTTATTCCCTCCATTTTTCTTTGTGTCGATATAGCAGTCCAGAACTTTATTAAGTGTGACTTCCCCTTCCCCAATATAGAAAAAGTCAATAATATCTGCTAATGGTTCAGGGTTGCAGGCAGAAGGGCCACCCGCGCATATTATTGGAGAATCCAAACCCAAGTCTCTATCTTTTGAAAAAATAGGTATGTTTGAAAGATTAATCATATTAATTATGTTCGTGTAGCTCATTTCATATTGAAGCGTGAAACCTATAATATCAAATTCAGTAACCGAAGTTTTTGTTTCAAGGCTGAAAAGCGGCATATCAAGCTCACGCATTTTTTCTTCCATATCAACCCATGGAGCAAAAACTCTTTCGCAATAGGTGTCGTTTCTTCTATTCAGAAAATAATATAAAATCTGTAATCCTAAATGGCTCATGCCAATCTCATAAATATCAGGAAAACATAGGGCGAAACGGCAATCTGCCATCAGAGGGTCTTTTATAACCATATTAAGCTCGCCCCCTAAATATCTGGCGGGCTTTGTAACATTCATTAATAACTCGTCATTTAGGCAAACTGTTTTGCCAGTGGTTTTTTGCATTGTAACCTCCATAAACACATAATTATGGATTATAACATGTATAGAATAAAATTTCTATAAGAAAAAAGCGGCTTTCTGTCCGAAGCCGCTTGATCTGTCTGATATATAAGATTTTTACTGTAAAAGGCTAATAATCTGCTGAGGACGCATGTTCGCCTGACCCATAACAGAAATACCTGCCTGAACCAGTACGCTGTACTTTGCATACTCCGAAGATTCCAAGGCCATGTTGGTGTCAATAATTCTGGAGAGGGCTGTACTTGTGTTAGTTTCTGTTGCATCAAGGCTAGAGGACGTAAATTCCATACGGTTTTGATAAGCCCCAAGCTTAGCCCTTACTGCTGATATCATAGATACCGCATCATCAAACTCAGTAATTGCAAGGGAACCCCTTTCAACCGTCCTCACACTGGAGTTATCAATTCCAAGACCATAGGAGCTAAAATCTTGAATTATTAAGTTTATTTCCATGTTTGTATTAGGACCGACCTGTAGTTTAAGACCACCCTCTATTACATTGAACCTAAGTTTTTCAAGATCACCGCCAACAAGAGTTCCATTAGGATTAACCTCAATTCCCTTATTGACGCCAATAGCATCTTTATTTCCTATGTAATAAGAATTTGTGGCAAAGGAGTTATCCACAGGTTTTTTAACGTTTAAGTCAATAACAAGCTTCTTGTCGTTTATGTCTGAAATAGTGATTCTATTTCCGATGATTAATACCGATGATGTAAGACTAACATTTGGAACTGTTCCATCTTTTGGTGTAAATTCTAAATTCTTTATTACAGCATCCGTACCCTTTAAATTCGAGACGGGAGCGTCCCAAACAGGGTCATATTCGTCAGGAAGCGGATCCGGAGCAACATAATCACTGTCTATGGTATAAGCCAGACCAATGCCATATAAAAGGGATTTTGAGCCGGTTAAGTTTATGTGCTGATTGCTTCCGGCCTGGTTTGTGCTTATCCTGAGAGTTCCGTCGGCAACGCCATTTCCCCAGTCATCGTCTCTTTCAATAGTCATGCCGCTTCTCTCACAAAGCTCTGAAAGCTTTTGGAAAATTTTTGCCCCTGTATCGGATTCTTCAATTTCCAATCTTTCGCCATTTAAGTATATAACGCCTTTGAGTCCAGCGGATTTTTCAAAGTCAATAGCTGCCATAGGATATTTTGTGTTTGCAACAGTTTCAAAAATAGCGGGCATTCCAACGCTTACTACGTCGAAAGTATAATCCCCGGGGTCAACATTATTAGAAACGCTTAAAACATTTCCGTATGCCAGCTTGCTGCAAGATGTAATATGACCAGCCGTACCGTTTAATATTTTTATTTTATTAAATTCGGCTTTTTCGGCGGCATCGTTTATTTCTTTTAAAAGGTCATCAATCTCATATTGAATTCTGTCTCTGTCAGAGGAATCCAAGCTTCCATTTGTAGCCTGAACAGCCAATTCGCGGCATCTCTGAACCATATTTTGTATTTCTGATAGACAGGCATCCGCTGTTTGGACAAGGGAAATCCCATCCATAGTATTTCTGTTTGCAATCTTTAGTCCTGAAATCTGTGTCCTCATTTTTGTTGATATAGCCATACCAGCAGCATCATCTGCCACGGAATTAATTCTGAAGCCTGTAGACATACGTTTCATGACTTTATCTTGAAGTTTATTATTCTTTGTAAGGCTGTTATAAGTGCTAAGAGCCGGTATATTGGTATTTATTTTCATAAAGTACCCCTTTCCCCTTTAATCTTCTCTAATATATTATCGTACTTTTTCAAGTAAACTTTAGCCCCTTATTTATTTTGACATGTTGTGGTATAATATGTTATTATCCTCATGATGTATATATTGGCAGTTGGAGGTATAAATGCCTAAGCAAATGATCAGGACAAGAGAACTTGTTTATAACTATACGAAAAATGATGAAGACGGTAATCAGGAGGTTTTTCCTGCTTTAAAAAATATAAACTTAAATATCTCAGACGGCGATTTCATCGCTGTTTTGGGGCATAACGGCTCAGGAAAATCTACTCTGGCAAAACATATGAACGCTCTATTAACGCCATATTCCGGCGAAATCTGGGTTAATGGCTATGATACAAAAACAGAAGAATTCCTTTGGGAAATCAGGCAAAGCGCAGGAATGGTCTTTCAGAACCCGGATAACCAGATTATAGCCACGACTGTAGAAGACGATGTGGCTTTTGGTCCTGAAAACCTTGGAGTAGCCCCCGCTGAAATTAGGCAGAGAGTTGAAGATTCCATTAAAACCGTTGGAATGAAAGAATATATGAACCATTCACCTCATTTCTTATCAGGAGGACAGAAACAGAGAGTGGCTATAGCGGGGATTTTAGCTATGCGTCCTAAGTGCATTATTTTTGACGAGCCTACAGCCATGCTTGACCCTATCGGACGCAGAGAGGTTATGGAAACAGCTCTTAAACTTAATAAGGAAGAAAAAATTACAATAGTGTTAATAACGCATTTTATGGAGGAAGCGGTTTTGGCGGATAAGGTCTTCGTCATGGAAGACGGAGAAATCGCCGCTTCTGGAACTCCTTCTGAAATATTTTCACAGGTGGAATATGTAAAGTCCTTGGGGCTTGACGTTCCTCAAGTTACTGAAACCGCTAATTTATTGAACAAGATGGGAATGCCGATTCCAGTTGTTTTAAATGTGGAAGACATGCTGACGGAATTGGAGGGATTGTTACGCAAATCCAATTGAAAAACCTGACATTTATATATAACGAAGGAACTGTTTTCGCTAAAAAAGCTCTTGACAACATAAATTTGGATATTGAAAAAGGCGAATTTATAGGGCTTATCGGTCATACAGGTTCCGGAAAATCAACACTAATACAGCATTTAAACGGATTGGTTAAGCCAACGGATGGTCAGGTATTAATAGACGGTGAAAACATACATGAAGACAAGACTAGGCTTAAATTTTTTAGGCAAAAGGTAGGACTTGTGTTTCAATATCCGGAGCATCAGCTTTTTGAAATGACGGTGATGAAGGACGTTTGCTTTGGGCCAAAAAATTTAGGTCTGTCTGAAAGCGAAGCCATAGAAAGGGCTAAGGAAGCCCTTAAATCCGTTGGAATTGGGGAACAGGAATATGAAAAATCTCCATTTGAACTGTCTGGTGGACAAAAGAGAAGAGTTGCAATAGCAGGTGTTTTAGCAATGAAGCCCGAAATCCTTGTGTTAGATGAACCAACAGCAGGACTAGACCCCAGAGGCAGAGACGAAATCCTTTCAGAAATAAGTAAACTCCACAGGGAAATGGGTATAACAATAATTTTGGTCTCCCACAGCATGGAGGATATTTCAAAATTAGTTGACCGGATTATTGTTATGAATAAGTCAAAAGTAGAGATGGAAGGCAATTGTGCTCAAGTGTTTAAAAAAGCTAAAAGGCTTGAAGAAATCGGGCTTGCTGCCCCTCAAATCTGTTATGTATTAGATGGGCTAAGGGATAAGGGGTATCCCGTTCCATATGTTTATACGGCAGAAGAAGCCGCCAAATGCTTATTTGAACTATATAAAAAGCGCAAAGGGGAATAAAAATGGGCAAAAAGGAAGAGAACGTGGGCTTTAAATGCCTAAAATGCGGGAAAGAAATTTTAGCCCAAACAAACGGAAGCTATCGCAATCATTGCCCGTTTTGCCTTTATTCCGTTCATGTTGATGTGAATCCAGGAGACAGAAATAGCGATTGCCTTGGAATGATGGAACCTTATGACATAATTTATAATTCCGCAAAAGGGCATCAAATTGTTCACAGATGCCTTAAATGCGGTTTTGTCAGAAATAATAAAGTTGCGGACGACGGCGTCCAGCCCGACGATATGGATTTAATCTTAAAAATAGCCGGAGAAAAAGCATTTGTAAAGAAGCAGGTGTAACGTGATAAAAAACATATCTTTAGGACAGTATTATCCTGTTAAAAGCCGAATACATGACCTTGACCCAAGGCTTAAACTTTTTGCCACTCTTTTATATATAACGGTTCTGTTCCTTTTATCAAATTTTTGGGGCTTTCTTTTGACCACCCTTTGTCTGCTTTTGGTCATACTTGAATCGAAAGTGCCTATAGTTTATATGCTTAGAGGGCTTAGAGGAATAATTTTAATAGTCTCGTTTACAGCGTTTTTTAATCTGTTTTTTGTAGAAGAAGGAACTGTTCTTATTCAATATTGGGTTATCCGAATTACTGATCAGGGTATTATAAACGCCATTAAACTATGTTATAGAATTGCGCTTCTTATTGTGGGTTCTTCTGTCCTGACCCTTACAACAACGCCAATTCAATTGACGGACGGATTAGAATACTTTATGAAACCGCTTAAAGTAATAAAAGTTCCGTCACATGAAATTGCCATGATGATGACAATCGCGCTTAGATTTATCCCAACTTTATTAGAAGAAATGGATAAAATCATGAAAGCACAGGCCGCAAGAGGCGCAGATTTTGACACAGGCGGCATTGTAAAAAAGGCAAAGAGCCTTCTGCCGCTTATGGTTCCCCTTTTCATTTCGGCTTTTAGAAGAGCCGAAGAACTGGCGCTGGCAATGGAAGCCAGATGTTATAGAGGTGATGTTGGAAGAACGAGAATGAAAGAAATGAGCTTTAATAAAAGAGACTATCACGCGTTGATAATTATTATATGCTATGCCGTTGTGGCACTGGGGCTGAACTTTCTATTATGAAAATATTATTAACTCTTTCCTATGACGGAACAAAATATTCCGGTTGGCAGATTCAGGAAAATGCCGTCACTGTTCAGCAAAGGATAAACGAAGGACTGAGTCGTCTCTATACTCAGGAAATCTCTGTTTTAGGTGCAAGCAGGACAGATGCGGGAGTTCACGCAATTTGCCAGAAAGCGGTTTTTAGTGTTGACAAAAACCCAATTCCGCCTGAAAGACTGCCATATGCCCTTAATAGCTTTTTGCCAAAGGATATCGTTGTAACCAGAGCCGAATATGTCTCAGATGACTTTCATCCCATTAATGATGCAAAACTGAAAACTTATGAATACAGAATAAAGTATGGGGATTTTTTAAATCCGAAAGAACGGAACTACTGCGAATTTGTTAAAGGAACTCTTGACATTGAAAAAATGCAGAAAGCCGCTGTTCAGTTTCTTGGCAGACATGATTTCAAAGGCTTTTCTGCCGCAGGAAGTTCAGTAAAAACAACAATCAGAGAAATATTTGAAATTAATATAGTTCATAAAAACTCAGAAGTATTAATAATAGTTACAGGGGACGGATTTTTATACAACATGGTTAGAATAATTGCCGGAACGCTTATTTATGTGGGACAGGGAAAAATAAACGAAAATGACATAACTGCCATAATCAAATCAAAAGACCGTTCAAAGGCAGGTAAAACGGCAGGTCCACAAGGTTTGACTTTAATAAATATTGTTTATTAGATTTAGTATTTAAGGAGGACAAATGGGTAAAAAAATATTGGTTGTTGACGACGAGAAAAATATTGTAGACATTATAGCCTTTAATCTTCATAAAGAAGGTTATGACGCATTATGCGCTTTTGACGGAGAGCAAGGCCTTGAATTAGCCCTTACACAAGACCCCTGCCTTGTTATACTTGATATTATGATGCCCAAAATGGACGGTATAGAAGTTTGCAAAAGAATCAGGGAAAAATCTCAGGTTCCCATTATCATGCTGACCGCCAGAGCCGAAGAAGTTGATAAGGTTCTTGGTTTAGAACTTGGGGCGGATGATTATGTTACAAAGCCTTTTTCAACAAGGGAAGTACTTGCACGTATCAAAGCAAATTTAAGAAAACGTATTTCATCTGAGCCAGATGATGGAAACGTAATCAGCTTCAGGGATTTGAATATAAACCTCTCAAAATATGAAATTACAAAAAGAGGGCAAGTCATTGAGCTTACTCACAGGGAATTCGAGCTAGTAAAATTTCTTGCAATGCAGAAAAATCAGGTTTTTTCAAGGGAATCGCTTCTTGAAAAAGTTTGGAGTTATGAATATTTTGGTGATGCGAGAACAGTTGACGTTACAGTAAGAAGAATCAGGGCAAAGCTTGAGGATAACCCCGATTCGCCAACTTATATAATGACAAAAAGAGGCGTCGGCTATTATTTTCAGGGATAGGAAATATTATGAGAAATCCATTCAAAAATACTCCCATAAAAAGCGTCAGATGGAAGCTAATGATAATGTATATTGCATTGGTTTTTATTGTTATGATTATATCGGGAACGTTTATGATCGTTATGATAAGAGGTGATGCTGATACAAAGGCCAGGCAAGAACTGGAAGCCTTTACGAAAATTTATGAAGAAATTATAAATAATATTTCAGATGATGAAATTTATTCCGAATCAATACAGGATATTTTTGAAAATTCATATACAGAGTATCAGATTAACCTTATAAACGCAAAAACCCGGACAACCCTTTTTTCTAATAATTCATATTCAAATTCTTTAAATGAAAAGGGAAATGAAAAATACAGTAGTTCAGTTATAGTTTCGGCTCTGGGCGGGGAAGCATCATTTAATTCGGGCAGAACTTATGCTGACGTTAACGGAACTATGAAGCCCTGGATGGAATACGCAAAACCTATTAAAGGTGATGACAATGAGGTTAAATACGTTATTTATACAAGAATGAACGCAACCTCGATTTTTAAATCCATTTCTCAAACCACGAACACCTTCGCCATGGCCATTTGTGTGGCATTATTTTTCACAGGTGTACTTGGCATACTTTTTTCATCCACAATAACTGAGCCAATAATAGCTCTCACAAAAGGCGCAAAGGATCTTGCCTCAGGTAAGCAGGACAAGAAGATTCCTGTTTTGTTGGATGATGAAATAGGTCAATTGACAAAAAGCTTTAATAATATGGCTGATGAGTTGAATCAAACCATGGTCAACATGGAAAATGAAAAAAATAAGTTGGAAATTGTTTTATACAACATGACTGACGGAGTGCTTGCATATGACGAAAATGGGAAGGTTTTGCATTATAACCACGTTTGTAAGGAGCTTTTAGATTTTGACGGGGAGCTCGGGAATATTGATGACTATAATTTTTCTGAAATGAAGGAAAAGCTTAAAATAACCCAAGAAGCTGGAATTGACGTTATTGAGCCTCAAATCATCTCAATCGGCGACAAATATATAAACGCTACATTCAACACCTATTATAAAAAGGTGGGCGGCGATGTGGGAGGCGTTATAATAGTTTTGCAGGATATTACAAAGAGAATGAAGCTTGAAAATATGCGGAAAGAATTTGTGGCTAATGTGTCACATGAAATCAGAACTCCCCTCACCTCTGTTAAAAGCTATACCGAAACACTACTTGACGGCGCTCTTGATGATAGGAATGTTGCAGTTGAATTTCTTAACATAATTAACTCAGAAGCGGACAGAATGACTCTTTTGGTAAAAGACCTTCTGGAATTATCTAAAATGGACTCCAGTCAAATGGATTTTGATATGAAAATTATTGATTTGACTGAACTCGTGGCAGCTAATGTTAGTCATCATATAATGATAGCTAAAAGACAAAATAAAAACATGGAGTTTGTGAAATATCCCGATAAACTTTACGTTGAGGCCGACGCTGAACGCATAAATCAAGTTTTAAACAACATCATAACCAACTCTTTAAAATATAGCAGTGAGGGAGCCAGCGTAAGGATTTGGCTTGAAACGGGTTCTTTCCACCATAAAGTGTATGTAAAGGATAACGGAATGGGTATTCCTAAGGAAGATCTAAGAAGAATATTTGAACGTTTTTACAGGGTGGACAAGGCACGTTCAAGAGAGCTTGGGGGAACAGGTTTGGGACTTTCTATTGCCCAGGAAATCATGGAAAGCCATGGCGGGAAAATTACTGCCATAAGTGAACTTGGAAAAGGGACTACCATGATTATCAGATTTCCTATTGCCAATCCCGATAAAGCCCATGAAAATGAGGAATCTTAAAAAAATATTGTTCACAATAAAATTATTATGTAAACAAAGGGAAGCTTTATATGATAAGTCGGATTAAGAATTTTATAATAATAGGATTAATTTTGGCTACTTTAGTTCAGGTAAATGCTTTATGGTTTTCTGGACAAAGTTTTCCTTTTCCTGGAATTATAAGGCAGGAAATCGACCGTGAAATAACAAGGGAAACAAAACAGTCCTTTATTAAACCTTTCAGAATAGCATTCGGACATGGAGCAAAGGAATTCAGCCTGTATTACAATGCTTTGAATGAACTGGAAGAAAAAGCCATGATTGATTATATAATTTCTCAAGTTATATCAGAGGGAGAATTTGTTAATTCGGGAGAAGTTAATCAGGAGGAACTTTTGTCGAAAAAATGTGTGATATACGATTATGCTGTGTCTCTCCCCTTCGACAGCTTTGCCGAAGCCGTAGGAGAGAATAACAACGCCATTGCATCTAAAATAAAACAGTTTGACCGCATAACAATTACTCCTGATAATAATTATTCCTCTGTTTCCTGCTATTTTTCTGATAAAGCTACAAACACATTTAACAAGGTTTCTCTTGACATTGACATGAATTTTTTTGAAACTCTGAATTCGGAAAAAGAATTGAAATATATTCTTTCACAAAATGAAGCTGTGAACAATTCCTTTAGCGAAATGATTTTTATCCCAGACATAAACCCTTATCTTGATTATCCGACGCTTGAAAAAATAAATCCATACGCTGATGCCCTTATAAGTACCATCGAAAAAAACGTGGATGTGTTTTTTGAAAATCCCTCAATAAAATGGAGAAACGGCATTGACCCTTATACTTTTAGCGACGATACCACCGTTGTAAAATATTATTCAAATAATGTATTAGAATACTCCTGCTATGTTGCTACGGAGGAAAAGGCGGTAAGCCTTTTGTCGGCATATTCTTCCGCAATTGAAATGATTGATAGAGATACTACGGTTACTAATGAATATTATTTGTCTGAACTGACATATAACGATGACGGTTATTTTTTCGGTTTTGATTATGTAGTTGACGACTTTCCCGTTTTTCTCTCAAAAATGAAGAAGAAACAAACACGCATGAATCATTCAATTGAAATTAATGTATTAAACGGCAATGTGACAAAATATAAAAGATATGTTATGACGTTTAAATCCAGTGAATCCAACACAAAGATTACGGATTTGTCTTATTTGGAAATTCTTAATATGATGGGTGGCGGAAATAATGGAATGACTGTGTCGGGACTTGATCTTGAATATCTTATTGACGATGAGCAATTTTTGAATCTTTATTGGGTTTTAAAAGGCTCCAGCGGCGCGGATTTTACCCATCCTGCCGACTTATGATGAAGGTGATTATATGAACATTAATAAATTTAAAAACCTATTAATCATCTTCCTTACAATATTAAACGGGTGCCTATTATTCCTTAATATTAGCGAAGGTATGAAATATGTACTTTCACCCAAACAGGAATCAGCCATAAGGAATCTTTTGGCTCAAAACAATATCAGTCTTCCTGAACTTATAGTTAAGGATTTTTCGCCAAAAAGGGGCATATCAATAACATCCATTCCCATTAATCATGAGGGAGTTATTGACATTTTCTTCTCCCCTGACGAAAATCCAAGCAAAACTATTGAATTTAAGGAGACCGTTTACAGCTCAGGCAGTAAAACCCTTTATTTAGCGGACAATTATGTGTTTTTTGAAGATTTGGATGCGGACAGGTTAGGTTATTTGGATATGTCCTTGGATGAAAAAACTAAAATATGCGAAGAATATATTAGGAAAATTTCAAGTCTTTATAAGTCAATGGATTTTAGATTAGATAGGAAATATGAGGACGGAAACGAATCAGTTATAGAATACCGAAGCAAATTAGACGGACATGTAATATACTCTAACTTTATCAGGTTCAGATTTTCAAACCTGGGAATAATTCAAATTGGGTTTTCTTATTCTGAGATAAACGGTTTTTCAGGGGAGAAAAAAGACATTTATTCAATTGATGAAATTCTTCTTACGCTGATGTATGAATTGAAAAACATTTATGGTGACCAGCCTGTGGTAATAGAGAATATTGATATAGTATACAGAATAATACCATCGGTAAATATCGGCGAACAACAAAACGCCTCGCCATATTACCGTGTCTACATTAAGCAACAACCTGATCCTCTATTAATAGACGCGTATTTAAACCGGCTGGATTATTAGGAGGGTAAATCTTGGAAAAAGTGAAAAAACTTCTAAGCCTTTTTCTTACTTTTTTTAAAATAGGGTTTTTTACCATAGGCGGTGGATTGGCCATGATTCCTGTCATTAGGAAGGAATTTGTGGAAAAGCAGAAATGGGTGGATGACGAAAAAATTGTGGACATATTTGCTGTGGCACAATCTCTTCCTGGGGCTATCGCTATAAATTCTTCTATGTATTTGGGTTATGAAATGGCTGGGATTCCCGGACTTATTACATCAGCCTTTGGAGTTGTGCTTCCATCATATCTGATAATTTTATTAATAGCCTTTTTTCTGTCCAATATCGGCGACAATGTGTATCTTGCTAACTTCTTTCTTGGGATAAGAGCCGCCGTTGTTCCATTGATTCTTATTTCTGCTATAAAGCTTTCAAAATCGGCTGTGAAAAATAAATTTGAACTAATAATCGCTATTGCAAGTACCGCAGCAACAATTTTTTTTGGTATTGATATCGTACTTATAGTCTTAATTGGCGGTCTTTCGGGTTATATTTTCTATACTTTTAACAGGAGGATTAAAAACAAATAATGTCAATTCCTCTTGAAATATTCCTAATCTTCTTTAAAACTAGTTCCTTCTCTTTTGGCGGTGGTTACGCCATGGTATCGGTAATTGAGAGGGAAGTAGTAGGACGCGGATTTCTGACAGCCGCTCAATATGCGGATATTGTTGCCATCAGCCAAATAACTCCCGGCCCTCTTGTGGTGAACGTGGCTACCTATGTTGGGGCTGTTCTTGGCGAAACCCCTGCTCTCGGTGTACTATATTCCGCTATTGCTACTTTGGGGGTTTCATTACCTTCTTTCATTCTCATATTCATTATCGGAAGATTTTTTAAGTCGTTTGGGGATTCCGAGCCTGTAAAAAAAGTAATGGGCGGCGTAAGACCTACCGTTATTGGTCTTATTTTAGGTGCTGTCGTTTCCTTTGGTAAGCTCTCCCTATTCGATATTAATGAAATAATAGCACTTAATTTTCTGAGTGCCTTTGATATAAGAGCGTTAATAATAGCGGTAATGGCTTTTTTCATTAACTTTAAGACAAAAATAAACCCCATGCTAATTTTGCTTGGGGCTGGTATTGTAGGTGTGGCAATCTATTCATTTTTTTAGCTTTTATTCTAAACTCATTGCTAAATAAACTGCGCCAAGTTCGGGCTTTTCTTTAACAGAAATGACTTCCATGGCAGAATATTTTTCTTTAATTTTAATGGAAAAGATTTCCTTTATTCTTTCGTTTAATAAAATCACATTGCCCGAAAGAACAATTTTATGCTGAGTTAGTCCGCTTTTTTTAATAAGGGCATCCGCAATAGAAAATAGCTCCATTGCTGCCCTCTCCTCAATCTCTATAGCCACTTGATCTTTTTCTATAGCCGCGTATTTTACAAGCAAAGCGATTTCTGATAATGTTGATTTATTAAATTCGTCGCTGTAAATAAAGTCCACAACGTCTTCTATTGACTTAACTTTAAAATGCTTTTCAATCTGAGGCGTTAGAGTAGTAGCAGGCCCTCTGCCGTCTTTTTCATAAAGACAGGCTTTGACGGCTTGCATCCCAATCCAATATCCCGAACCAACGTCATCAAGCAAGTAGCCCCAACCGCCTACCCGCCCTACCCTTCTGTCTTCAGAAACAGAAAAACCCATGCTACTCGTGCCGGAAATAATAACGATTCCCGGCTCTCCTTTTGCTTCTGTGGCCAAAATAAGCTCTCCGTCACTAGCAATGTAAACAGGGCATTTTAAACCTATTTCTTTAAAAATCAGCTTCATTTCCTCCGTTATTTCTGAAACGTCGTAATCATGGAGTCCGATACAGATTCCGCCGCAATTATCCAAAGTGGTACTTGTTAGAGCGTTAAATTCCCCAAGCAATGTTCTTGCATTTTCAAGAACTGTTGGGTACGAATTTAACATTAGATTTATAGATCTTCCGCCGTGATGTCCAATAATTTTCATATTCTCGTCAAGAGCTAGCAGCTTTGAATAATTACCGCCTCCGTCAATTCCTATATAGTACATACGAATCACCTCTTAATCAACTCTTATTTGGCTGTTGCCGTTGGAAGTGTTCCCTCAGGCTTCTTAGTCGCTATTTTGTCAATCAAAAGCCCGTTCTGTCTGTCGTTTTGTAAATAAAGCGCCGAATAGCTTATAAGTGCTGCATTGTCCCTTAAAAATTCAGGATTTGTCCTGTAATTATTTAAACAGGTCTCCCCTA
The DNA here is from genome assembly GCA_964385935.1 of uncultured Defluviitaleaceae bacterium. Lineage (GTDB taxonomy): Bacteria > Bacillota > Clostridia > Lachnospirales > WRAX01 > CAYLSP01. Next base: position 1,882 of record CAYLSP010000007.1, on the reverse strand, counting down.
TTAAGCCAATTTCATAGGCAAAATCAGCTGCTCTATCCCACTGAAAGTCAGAACCGTCTTTATAGCCCAGAACTCTAAGGACAAAGGTTATGTATTGAGCCGCAGAAACAGGTTCATCATTGCCATAGAGATTATCTGAGACGCCAAAAGTAATTTTATTGTTATATAGATATGAAACATAGGGCTTAGACCATGAGGGCACATCAGTAAATGGGATAGATTTGATGTTATGCAGAGCTTCTTCCTCTTTGCCTAAAAGCCTCGTCACCATAACGGCAGATTCACCCCGTGTCATTTTCTTGTCCAAGTTAAAACTCCCGTCAGACCCTAGAAAAAGCCCAAGATTCCAAAGCTTTTCGGCAAAATAATAGTATTTGACCTCTTGCCCATAAGCTAAACAAACAGTTAAATTTATGCAAATAAAAAATATAGCCAAAACACTAAAGATATTCTTTTTCATTTTACACCTTTTTCATCTATTTTTCAAAGCTTCTCACTTCATCTTCTGTTAAATACCTGTATTCTCCTGTGTCTAACCCATCAAGATTAATTGAGCCAAATGCAATTCTTTTTAAATTTACTACCTTGAGCCCGATTTTGTCACACATTTTTCTTACTTGACGGTTTTTGCCCTCAGATATAATAATCTTGAGAGTTGATGAGTTTTTCCCAGATTCTAAAACGTCAATAGAGGCAGGTGCTGTTTTATATCCGTCTATGTAAAGTCCCTCCCTGAAGTTTTTTAAATCTTCAGGTGAAGGAATGCCTTCTGTCTCGGCAATATAAGTCTTTTTTATTTCATGCTTAGGATGGGTCAGCCTATAGGAAAAATCTCCGTCATTGGTGATTAATAATAATCCCTCTGTGTCATAATCAAGCCGCCCTACGGGATAAACACGTCCGCTTCCGCTAACTAAATCAAGAACGGTTTTTCTTCCAAACTGGTCTTTTGCAGATGAAATATAGCCTTTAGGTTTATTTAAAAGTATATAAACCTTTTTATCTTCTGGATTTATAGATTTACCGTCAACAGTTACAATATCAAATTGAGGATCAATTATGAACCCCATTTCAGTAACTTTTTTCCCATTTACATATACGTGGCCGGAAGATATAAGTTCCTCGGCTTTTCGCCTTGAACAAACTCCGCAGAAAGCCATATATTTTTGCAATCTCATTTTTCCGACCACCGTTCCATACTTTTTAATTATCACTGAAATCAGTCAAAGCCCAAAACTCGAACTCAGGCAATGTAACATTTACATCCTTTTCAGTTGTCAGCTTCATAAGCGCTTTTATTACCTTCTCAAATGAAGTTTTAAGATCGTGGCGTTCTATATCCATACAGCAAATCAAATCCACGGTCTTATAATAATCTCCGTTAATAAATATTTTCGCTTCGCCAATTGTATCACCGCTAGAGATAGGGGCTTTCACAGCATCAGGCACCTCAGGAACAATTTTAAAAGTTTCGTCTTCTCTAAGAGGTACAAAGACTGAAGTGTTGTAAATAAGGGGCGCTAATTTGGCTTTTGATCTCTCGACCAAAACTGCCCCCGCCGGTTCTCCTTCTTCCAAAACAGGCTTTATTGAGTAGTTATCAACGCCGTACTTCATAATCCTCTTTGTATCAATCCACTTCTGCTCTTTACCGCCATTACCCCAGCCACTTCCCAAAACCACAGAAATAAGTTGCATGTCATTTTTCTTAACCGCCCCAACAAAACAGTGACCCGCCTTGCCGGTATAGCCGGTTTTAACGCCGTTTGCCCCACAGAATACATCTAAAAAACGGTTCTTGTTATGAATAACATATTCACTTCTGTCGCTTTTCAGAGTAATATCCCTTGTGTTTATTATATTAACGAATTCGGGATTTTTA
>CAYLSP010000006.1:0-17290 GCA_964385935.1 uncultured Defluviitaleaceae bacterium | reverse complement strand
TATTCCTACAAAACAGGGAACAGGAAGCGGAACAGCAACAAGTACAGGTTCAAGTTCAACTATGGTAACTGGAACAACATCAACAACACGGCCAAGAAGCGGTTCAACACCGCCGCCTGTTATCTCTAGACCAACATCGACAGGAAGCCAAACATCGTCAACAACACGGCCAAGAAGCAGTTCAATGCCGGCGTCCGTAGCACCAAGACCAGTAATAAGCGGCGGTGCACCATCTTCGTTACCACCAAAACCGTCAACACCACCGCCAAGACCACCGTTACCGCCAAAACCATCAACACCACCGCCAAGACCGTTACCGCCAAAACCGTCAACACCACCGCCCAAACCACCACGGAATCATATTCCGCCTAAGAGTGGTGGAGGAGATAAAAGCGGAAAATTCTAAAAAGGCTTTAAATGCTTTAAATGCTCTATGGACAGGAGGGTATTATGCTGTATCCATTCTTTATAAAACAATTGTTTCAGTGGCTTTTCTCAGGAATCGCAGAAGTTGTCGGATGGGTTATAAAAACATTAATACTCCCTGTTATACTTGTTATGCTTGAGCTTTTTTCGGTTTTCTTCTTTCCCGTATTCAAGATGGTTGCGGGCGTGACAACTATAGTTTACAGACTGATTTTCTTTCTGGTTTTTGAGTTCTTTCTCTACTTATTAGAGGTTCTGGAACGTATGGTGAGGATTTTTACAGGCTCTGAGCTTATAACTTATAATGGTCAGAAGATGTATCTCATTGAGGTGCTCTTTACAGACCATATTATAGCACGAATTTTACAGGCGGTTACACTTATAGGTATAGTGGTTTCTGTAGCGGCATCACTTTATGCTATTTCAAAAACCATGGTCAGCAGCAGCAAAAAGAAGACCATGATGAAAACCTTCGGGATCATGGGAAAAACAATGCTAACATTTCTGATGGTGCCTGTTTTTGCCACAATGGGAGTATCCCTGTTCGTCAGGGTTGTTAATTCTGTGGAGACTGCAATAAAAGGTACAAATGCGTCCACTGTAGCCTTCGGTGTGTTCGCTACAAGCGTAAGCGGAGCGGCAAAAAGCGGAAACCCCATTGCATATTATCAAAACGGTTCGCGTGACTATCTTGATATGGGGCAGGTGCTTAAAGACTTTTATCTAATAAAAATTGACTTTAACATAGCCATAATTGTTGCTCTATTCCTTTGTATTCTGATTTTGGGAGTTCTGATTGTCTCAATTAACAGATTTATAGAGCTTGGGATTATGTATATTGCAAGCCCACTGTTCGTGGCTTCCATTCCCTTTGACGGAGGGAAGAAATTCGCGGGCTGGCGGGACTTGTTTGTGGGAAAGCTTATGTCCTCTTTCGGGGTTCTTATAGCAATGGATATATGGGCGATTCTGATTGTCCCAATATGCTTGGGAGATACTATCACATTTGTGCCGGAAATACGATTTATTGATAGTGTAGTCAGATATATATTTCTAATAGGCTCGGCATACGCCGTTTATAAATCGAACAGCCTGTTGCTTGAAATTATCAATCCTCAGGCGGCTAGAGCCGAAAAAGCTGCCATGGGAAAACCTCTTGAAGTGGCTAAGGAATTGGCTCAAATCGCTGCCGAAGCTGCAATGGCGGTGGCTTCGGGAGGAGCCTCTGCGGCAGGTTCAGTGGCGGCAAGAACAGCAGGTAAGGCCGCAGTACAGACGGCCGCCAAACAGACAGGACAGAAATTTGCACAGCAGGCAACGAATAAGCTAGGTAAGGAAATCGGAAACAGGGCAAAGGGAGCGGCTAAAAACGCGGCGAAGAATACGGCAAAAGGTGCGCTTGACAATTCGGATGGAAACGGTTAGATAAATTGCTAAAGCAAGTGCATAAAAAAATATAGTGAGGTGTGACTATGAGGATTATCCCAAAAAACACAAGGGTTTCCATTGAATTTTTCAAAGGCGTGTCTTTGCCCGATATCATAGTAGGTATGGCGGGTTTCGGCATTATAGCCCTTTTGTTAATGTCAAATATTGCTTTTAAGGTGTGGATTATAGCCGTTGTAGCTATGATTTTCGTATTCCTGCTTGTCCAGATCGATTCGGATAAAACCTATATGTTCGTTTTATCCGTCCTTAAACATCTGGTCTATAAAAAGAAATTTGCACAAAAACCCGGAAAAGACGAATATGACATTAAAGATTTTACATCCTTCACAGGGATTGCCGATGACCTCATTAAATTTAAGGATTATTACGGCGCGGTTATTGAAATCCCGCCTATAGAGTTCCGCTTTTTCAGCGAAAACCGCCAGAATTCAATTATTGACAGAGTTTTTGCCAATATATTGCAAAATATATCTGAAAATCAGTCAATTAACCTTGTTAAAGTAGACCGCCCAATGAACCTTGATAAGTACATAGAGGCTGAAAAGGTCAAAATTCAGGATATTAAAAATTCATTTGTTAACGGACTTCTTTCTGAAGAGGAACTAAACACAAGAATTGAAATACTTTTGGACAGAACCGAGGATTTAAAGTGGCTGAACTCTGAGGGGAAAGTAATTAAAGCATTTCACTACCTGATTATTTATGATAAAGACCCTGATATGTTAAAGGAGCAAATCAGAAACGCCAACGAGTCATTAAGGCAGAACGATATGGACACCCATGTCCTTGATACAGAGGAGCTTGCTGTCTTTCTAAAATATAATTACGGCTATGATTTTGACGAAAGAGAAATTTCAAACATTGAGCCCGAAGATTATATGAGTTGGATTTTGCCCGAAAAAATCGAAATCACCGGCAGAAGTGTAAAATACGACGATTTACAGACATTTAATTTAAGGATAATAGAATATCCAATGATGGTGGCTAACGCCTGGGGACATCAATTGTTCAATATCCCAGACACGAAAGTTGTTATGAAAATGCACCCCGTTGAGAAGTCAAAGGCTATCAGGAGAATCGATAGAGCAATTGACGAGCTCAGGGGACAGGAATCCTCAACAGGCAAAACCAGCCGTTTGATTGAGTTGAGCGCCCACATTGAAACTCTGGCGAATGTCTTGGTTTTATTGCAAAACGATAACGAACTGCTTCTTGAAGTAAATATTTTTATTACCGTCTATGACAGACCAGACCCGGAAGAAGAGGGCTCTGTAACAAAAACCAGCAAGAAGAAAAAAGTCAGACGGCTTTTGCAGGAGGATTCTTTTAAGTCTGAGGATATGTTCCTAAGGCAGGTCGAAGCTTACATAGGACAACAAATTTCTGCCTATGACCCCATGAACAAGAAGTCAAGGGCAATCCATTCAACGTCCGTTGCGGCTACGTTCCCCTTTGTCTACAGCGTGTTAAACGACGACGGCGGGATTTATCTTGGGCACAGCGGCGGCTTCCCGGTCTTTGTCAACTTTTTCAAGCGCGACAGCAAGAGAGTTAACAGTAATATGGTTATAATAGGAAAGTCAGGAAGTGGTAAATCCTATGCCACAAAAATGATTTTATCTAATCTGGCGGCAGAGGACAGCAAGGTCTTTATCCTTGACCCAGAGAACGAATATTCGGGCATTGCAAAAAAAATGAACGGAAAAGTAATAGACGTTGGTTCAGCCAGACAGGGACGGCTTAACCCCTTCCATATAGTAACAAGCATTGACGATACGGAAGATAGCGAAGATGAGGACGAAGACGACGAAGAAAGCATTTTTAACAAGAAATCGGCGGGCGGGGCAAACAGCTTTGTTGTCCATCTGCAATTCCTTGAAGAATTTTTTCGCCAAATCTTGCCTGAGCTTAACTCAGACGCGGCCGAACAGCTTAATAACATTTTCGTGCGAATGTATGAACTTAAAGGCATTGACCAATACACGAACCTTCTGTCCTTAAAACCAGAAGATTTTCCCACATTTGATGACCTCTATGACAAGCTTCTTATAGACTATCAGGGCGCGGCGGGAGAATACAGCAAAACCAACCTCCGTATACTCATGAACTATATTTCAAAATTCGCCTACGGCGGAAGAAATTCAAGTCTTTGGAACGGTCCGGCAAGCATCACCACAAACGAGAACTTTGTTGTGTTTAACTTCCAGTCACTTTTGGCAAATAAGAACAACACAATAGCCAATGCCCAAATGCTTCTGGTTCTGAAATGGCTGGACAACGAAATCATTAAGAACAGAGACTATAACATAAAATTTAACGCAAGCCGGAAAATCATAATTGTTATTGACGAGGCTCACGTATTTATCGACTCGAAATATCCCGTCGCTCTTGACTTCATGTTCCAGCTTGCTAAACGTATCAGAAAATACAACGGAATGCAAATCGTTATTACTCAGAATATTAAGGACTTTGTAGGCAGTGAAGAAATAGCCAGAAAATCTACGGCCATTATAAACGCCTGTCAATATTCCTTCATTTTCTCCCTTGCCCCAAACGACATGCACGATTTATGTAAGCTTTATGAAAAAGCCGGTGAAATCAACGAAACGGAACAGGAGGAAATAATAAATAACCCCAGAGGAAACGCTTTCGTTGTAACAGGACCTACAAGCCGCTCATCGGTGCAGATTGTTGCCTCGCCGGAAGTTGAAGCGCTGTTTTAGCAGAGGAGGAAAGTTATGAAAAAAATAATTGTGTCTCTTTTGGCTTTAGCCTTTGTATCCGGCTGTTCTTCAAAAGGGGCGACATTCAGAACCATAAACGAAATAAAAAATTCGGGCAAGCTGATTGTTAATGTGGCTGGTCAGGACGGATATTATGTAATTGCTGACGGAGACAATTATTCGGGTGTGGAAATTGAGATTGCCGAAGCCGTGGCGAAAGACCTTGAAGTTTCTGTGGAATACATAAGGGGCTTTGACGCAGAGGGCTTTATGACCGCGAAAGTTGACCTTGCCCTTGGTATGCTTGACCCGGAGGCGGCTTCTCTTGATGTTGCGCAGTCAAAATACACGGGCAGTGACGGAGTTTTTATAATTTCCCGCTACGGCGAAAAATACGATACATTTTCCTCAATGAATGATAAAACTGTGGGTTATGTGACCGGCACGGCTTATGAAAATTATATCGTAGGCATAAGCAGCGACGTTGACAACAGCGCCGTATTTAATGAATACAACGGCGTTTCTCAAATGGTTTCGGGGCTTCTGTCCGGCGAAATTGACGCTTTTGTATGTATTGAGTCCGAGGTGGACGGTATTCTGTCACAAAATGAGGGGAAATTTATTGCGGTTTGTTCAAAGGAAATTCCCGAAAGCAACTACAGCATTATAGCAATGAGAGGAAACAACGCACTGATTGCATACGTTGACGCGGCAATGGACAGGATTAATTCCGGAGATGATTCCAATGAATAAAAGCATGAAAAAAATAAGGGCGCTTGTCTGTATAATTCTCGCTTCTGCGACTTTAAGCTCTTGCACGGGCGCTGACCTTGATAATATGCGAGGAAAGTCAACTACAAAGGCGGAGCTTGACAAAGGCAGAGCCATAGCGAAAAATTCGGGCGGATCAGACGGCTTAAAGGGACAGTATTCCAGTTTTAATAACAAAATGCAGGATGTTTTCGTTGTTACGGATTACAATATGCTCTATGGCATAACCGATATGTTTTCTTCCTTTTTTCAGTTTAATTTGAGGGATTTGTCAAAGGGGACTGAGAAACTCACCTCTGATGCTATTAAATATGGAAAAAAGACTCAAAGCGAACAAGCCGCCAACGCGAAAATGGGAAAAGACGCTGTTTCGGCAAAAATTCAAGAGGGTAAAGTTAATGTTAATACCATTAAAGAGATTCAAAAAAAGGCAGAGCCCACTAATTCAGCTGATGATTTCAAAAATATAATGAAAGATTTCCAGGGATTACAAACTCCCGACGGCAAATATTTTGACGCAAATGGTAATATTGTTGATAATCCCACAGGCAAAACTCCCCAAAAGCCGCCAAAACAGGAAGCTTCTCCAAATGCAGCTCTGCTTAAACAATATGAAGAGGAGCTTTATGAATTAAGGGGTAAGGCCTATAAGGAATATCAGGAACGTAAGGCTGATTATAATGACACCAAGAAAATTAATCTTACATACTTTAGCAGCCTTTGCGCCGATATGGACAAAAAAGTTTATGACATTATGATTTTAGGCAACAAAATAAGAAAAGAAGAAGGGCTTAATTCAACAGGCGGTTCAAACGACATACAGGCGGCTCTGGACAGCCTTGCAAGCACTTATCCCGGCTTCATTGAATCCAGCAAGGCAGAAAATTTCGGACAGTTACTTGACGCGACAACAGACGAACTTGCAAAAGTGAAAAGCCGCATTGCTGAAATCGTTGCCGACATTGAAATGATAACAAAAGACCCGGAGGGCTTTGATAATAAGTATGAAATTGAAAGTGCCGTTAAAGCGTCTCTTTCCACCTCTGGAAAGGGCGATAATGCCTATGATGAAACAAGGGAGACAATAATTGAAGATATTAAAAAGAGTTTGGAGGATGAGCAATCAGAGCTTGACAAAAAGCAGAAAACTCTTCAAAGATATATAATCGACAGCAAGGACGTGGAACTGTTAAAGGCTGTGCCCGTTGAATATATCTATCCAGAGTATTTTGAAAGTGACTCCTATTTAATGTTCGATAATACAGACGCTGAGAGACTGGGGTATTTCAATGATTTCATTTACGGCACAAGTGAAAGCGGAAAACCCGACAGAAGAAATTTTGACGACGGAAAGCTTTATTATGAAGACAATAATGTTATTAATTTTATCAGATTTTGTTATATAAAAAGGGCTTCGGGTGACATTCTATATCAGAAGATGCCCGGCGGCAAAAACGGCTATGACTATCAGAGGGAATATATAGAGTCTCTGGACCTCTCACATAAAGCATATCAGAAATCAAAGGAATTTCTCGAGCAGGATATAACTGACGAGGAAAGAATTGAAAATTATTTAAAAAATCTGGACATGAAGCCAGGTGAAAATATCTACGATAATATCGATGACGAGAAGGAGACCAAAGAAGACGACAACTCCAATTATCTGGCCACGGGCATGTATTCTCCCCGGGTAATTTATGGCTATTATACAGCCTCATTCCAGAGTGACTATACTTTTATTAAAAGCCAGGAGGAGACAGCCGATAGGATTCTAGGCTACATTTCTCCTAACTCATATTCAAGCGGAGAGAATTATAGAAAATCAGGAACATATAAAACGATTTATGGCAAAGAACAATTTGGCAATTTAGAAGCCCTTTTGTCAATATATGAGAATCCCTCTTATTCTGATGTTGCCGGATATTTCTATGCCGACTCCTCACAGAGCCATTATAAAAATTATGGCTATCTGGGCTTTGACAGCTCAAAGCTTACTTCTTTCCATGATTTCGCCCCTGAACTTGTTAAAACAGATACAGCTACATTTAACGCCTTTATTGAGTATTTGTTTAACGCCGCTCTTGACGAGTATATTTATGCTAAAGAGGTTTGGGCCACAAGAAATATATTAGTTAGCGGAACTCCTGTGGAGCAAGCTAATGGTGTTACAAACAGGAATTCATATATGCAGCCCTATGAAAAAAGAGTTAATGATATAAAAACAAAATACCCCACCTTTGCAGACAGAAGCAGATTTGTCAGAAGCCTGCCGATTTATAACGTCATTATGTTCAATTATTACATGTATATAAAGGACAAATGGAACTATAACACCGCTAAAACAGTATACAACAATGTTAACACAAGTCACCGTGATAAAACATCAAAGAATGCCTATGATCTAGACAGAGTTTTCTATTACAAAAACTTTGATTCGTTTGATTTTACAGGGAGTGCATTTAGATTCTCTGATTATCAATTTAAATCAAGGGAATAACCGTTATACTAAGGAGGGATTTTGTGGCTGTACTTAGCTATGAACAAAGCGTTGATAATTTTAACTTAGAGCATATTAATAGCGAAATTGAGAGATTTTGGGAAGTATATGAGCTTCCTGAAAACAGACTGTTTTCAATCCTTATTGTTGTTGAAGAAATTGTTACAAACATTATGAAGTATGGAGTTCAGGCAAGGGAAAAGCGGAAAATATCCGTAAGAGTGGAAAATCTTGAGAAAGAGATTGTTGTGGTTGTAAGGGATAACACCGTGTCCTACAATCCCCTTTTAGCTGACGAACCTGATACTAAGCTTAGCGCGGAGGACAGGGAGATAGGAGGCCTAGGGCTATTTATTGTAGGAAAAATGGTACAATCGTCCACTTATAAGCATTTGGACGGCGAGAATTATTTTGAAGCAATTATAAAAATATAATGGAGGATATTATGGATATTGAGAAAATAATTGACGGTGATTTAACAAAACTTAACTTAAACGGGAAACTTGATACGGTAACAGCGCCAAAGCTTGAAAGCTTTTTTTCGGGCTGTATGGAAAATGGTGAGAATGAGTTTGAGGTGGATTTATTGAATCTTAAATATTTAAGTTCTGCCGGACTCAGAGTTCTTTTGAGCGTACAAAAAAAGCTGAACCGTTCTGGCGGAAGCATGGTGCTTGTGAACGTCAGCGCCGCTATAAGAGAAATTTTTGATATTACTGGATTTTCCGGCGTTTTAACCGTTCGGTAAAGAGGAGGACTGCAATATGCGAGAGGCTAAAAACAGCCTTGGAAAGAGGTTAACTTTTATTATAGTTCTTTTTTCTGTTGTATTAGCCTTCGCTGTTGCGGCTATCGGCTATAATATTTATGTTACCAACATTATTAAGCGGTTTGAGGAGTATTCAATTTCTACGCTCAATATCGCTGTTCAGTATCTTATTCCTGATGTAATAGAGGAATCTATAAAAACCGGGGAATTTGACCAGACCTATGGACTGAGCCAGAGCCTTTTAAATGACGTTAAAGAAAATTCTAAAATAAAGTATCTGTATTTGTTCGACATTTTAGAAAACAAAACCGACACTAAAAACATCGTTTATTACATATCGGCTACAACTCCAGGCGAGGTTTTGGAGGGGAAACAGTTTAAAACTTTGGGAGACACGGATTATCTTCCCGAGGATCTTATTAACCAACTTGAAGAAGCCAAAAAGAACCCTTGGGAAATAGTTAAAATAACGAATACCTCAATGAACGGTCATGTTATGAGCCTCTACCTTCCTGTGGCTGATACAACGGGTAAGGTTGTTGGAATTATGGCATCAGAAGTGGCCATGGAGGACATAAATTTAGTTCTGGTGGACTATGTGACAAAGGTTGCAATAGGCGGAATCGCCGTTCTGACCGTGTTTATGTCCGTTATACTCCTAACCATAAACAAACAGGTTTCAAAACCAATCACTCTTTTGGCAGAAAAAGCCAGTGGGTTTATTGAGAATGAAAAAAATGTGTTGGAAATGAAGCCTATTGAAGTGAATGTAAAAACCAATGACGAAATCGCTACTTTGGCCAGTTCTCTTCATCAACTAACATCGAATCTCATTGATTATATTGTGAACCTCCAGATAACAGTTGCTAATAAAGAAAGAATTGAGAGGGATTTAAAGGTTGCAAAAGAGATTCAGGAAAGTATTCTGCCTAATGAATTTCCTCCGTTTCCCGACAAAAAGGAAATTGATATTTATGCGTCTATGATTGCTGCTAAGGACGTAGGCGGCGATTTTTATGACTTCTTCTTTATTGACGAAAAGCGGCTTGCATTCATTGTTGCCGACGTTTCGGGAAAGGGTGTTCCTGCCGCGCTGTTTATGATGGTTGCTAGAACAATTATTCAGAATCAGGCGCTCACAGGCAGCATGAGCCCCGGCGAAATCCTTCAAAACGCCAATAATCAGCTTTGTGCCAATAACAGGACAGACCTTTTCGTTACAGCGATTCTGTTCATTCTGGACATAGAAACAGGTCATCTTCAATACGCTAACGCCGGACATAACCCGCCCATTATTATTCAGAAAGGGAAAGAAGCCCAGTGGGTTAACACTAAACCGGCCTTTGTCCTTGCAGGTATGGAGGATATAAATTATACAACTCAGGATATTATGCTTTCTCACGGTGATGTGATTCTTCTGTATACGGACGGTGTTACGGAGTCTTTTGACAAGCTTGAGAACCTTTTCTCTGATGAAAGACTTATTAATTTGGCTAGGGGACTCAGTGAGGAGCAAAAAGATCCTGAGAAGCTTGTTTCGTTTATTAATAAGGCTGTTTTCGACTTCTCTGAAGGCGTTGACCAGGCCGACGACATTACAGTTCTTGCTATGAGATGGAATTAGAGAAATTGGTATATTAAGTATGTCAGGAGGAGAAGTCAATGAGTCAAGATAATGTTGGCAAAAATATAAATTTTAATACTTACAAATATGTAAACGGTAATTTTGATTTCCAGTTTAATATTTACCAATTGATGCTTGAAGGACAGGCAAGCAGACTTTCTAATCTGAAAAGAGAAATTGAACAGATGACAGCAGATGGAGTCTCTCCCGACGAAATAAAAGTTAAAACCGCCGCATCCCTAAAAAATATAACCGAAACAGCAAGAGAATCAATTGATTTTATTGAAAATAAAGTAGCCGAAAATACCGAGCTTAAAGCCGGTATGGACGAAAGTGATAAGTCTCCCCAGGGTGAAGAATTTCATGGAAAATGGTCAGACGAGATGTCAAAAGCCATTGAGAAAAACAAAAAACGGATTGAAGAGTTGGAGAAAAACCCAGAAGATGTTTCGATCGACAAAATTAGCAAACATATTGATGATATAACGAAAGAAGTGGAGACGACCCGCAAAAATTTAGCAGAAATAAAGCCATATCTTTCCGAACTTAGAAAACTTGAATCAACATTTAAAAAAGTTGATGATACTCCGTCAAATGAAACGGATGATATTCCTGCGAAAGAAGAACCCGAAAAAGCTGAGGAAAAAGATAAAACGGAAGAAGTCTCAAAAAAACCAGATGATCCTGATGTTGACAAAGCGAAGCTTGATGCTGATATCGCGGATAAAAAGCAAGAAATAGCGGCTCAGGAAGAAGCGAAAAGACAAAAAGCTATTGCTGACGGAAAAGAAGGTCTTGTTATGCGGAACGGAGAGTCAAAGGGCTCTGTTAAGGACGCTAGGCAAATGGCTGAATTTGAGCGTGTGGCGAACTCGAACCCTTATTTAAACGCCAATGCCATGGGACTTATGCAACAGTGTTTTAATCTTCTTGCGTCTGAAATGGCGAAAAACACGGATTCCAGAAGAGAAGCAAAGGCCGCAAATGAGGTTGGAGAGCAACAGAAAGACGATCGATCAAGGGCTTATTGTAATCAGGTTGCTCAAGCCGCTTTGCAGTCATGTATTAGGTCACAGACGATTATAGGCGCGCTTTTTGCTCTTGGAATTGCCATGGCTGCTATGACAATTGGCTCAATGGGAAGATCAGGTCTGTCCGTTAATTCAAAATTGGTGGGCAAGGATTTAAGAAACGCTAACGAGCTTCAAAAAATAGAAGAGCCCAGATATCCACGGAACATGAAGTATGAAGTGGATGTGCCGGATAAAATAAACGCCCGTGAATTTTTAGGCAAGGCGGCAGGGTTTCAGGATCTAACAGCCGAAGAAAAAGCCTTTGGAACTGAGACCTTTGACAAATCCTTTGAAGGCATGTTTAAGCTTCCCAGAAAGGACGGGAAGCCCGGCCAGCTAACCCCTCAGGATGAGTTTTATAATAAAAGATTCGATATGATTTTCATAGGCGGGGAAAGCGTTGCAAAAAAATATGAAAACAAGTTCGGTAAAAAACCGGAAGGACCCGAAGCTATAGACAAAATGAAATGCATGGTAACAGCTGCTGCCATTGACAGAACTAATTCAATTGAGGTTGTGCCTCCTAATATTGTCAGAACCAGTTCCCCAAAATTAGAGGACACCGGCGCAAAAATGACCAAAGAACCCAATGTGGGTGCTGTTGTCAGAGTAATTCCTGCCGTTAAAAATGCAAAAGGGCTTGACCCTGAGGTTATGGCTAATGAGGATTCGCCTTTAAAAATTAAGCCACGGGACAGGGATAGAGAATACAGAGAAACTCTTGCGGACTACAGTGACCCTGAAAAGGCTAAGGCAAGAATAATTAATTTGACGGACAAGGCTGCCAAAGCTACCACGGAAAAAACAGGTGAGGAGCTTGACAAAACCCAAAATCAGAGGGATAAAGTTGGACTTTCCGTTGATGACAAAAAGAAAGATGTTGTAAGACTTAATCTTATGGGGAAGGAAGTGGAGCTTCCCGTTTCTGAGAGACTTCCCGACGGCAGTGTTGTCTGTAAATTGGATATGCCTCAGCTTATGGAATCGCTGGAAAATGATGCGATTAATGAGCTCAGGGAAAAACTTGTGCCCGAAATCAAAGGAAAAGATACTGAGAAAAAAGAACAGCTTGAAAGTAAGAAGAAAAGCGAAATAGATGACGAGCACAAGCAGGAAAAAGAACAAGGAAAAGAGCAAGGAAAAGGACAAGGAAAAGAGCCGGAGAAAGAGATGGAGCAAGACAGTGCCACCAAAATCCCAATTAGTCTAGAACAACTGGGCAAGCAAACAGGCGCAATTCAGGCAGAGACGACCGAAGTTAAAACCACTGCCCCTGTGATGCAAAAAGATAAGGAAAAAGAGCCCATGACAGCTACGGGAGTTAAATAACAATAGCAGATTTAGGGGGAATATTATGTTTACCGAAAAAGAACGCGGTATAGAATTTTCAAAAGTCATTAAGTCTTACACAGCGGCTTTGTCAAGAAATCTCCCTGCCTGTATAGAAAATTTTCAGGGTGATGATGGTCTAGCTGCCCTTAATAAGCTTCTTAATGACAACCCTAAGCTTAATCGTGATGAAAAAAAGTTGCTGATTGCGGCGGCCATAAAGCTTTATTCGGCTTTGGATGATAAGGCTCAAATAAATATTATGATGTCCGCTTCGGCAAAAGCAATGGAAAGCCCCGAAAGTGAAAAATACGCTGAGGTGGCTCGTTATCACAACAGATATTTAGCAGGGCTTTATGATAAAAAGGAAGATTTTGAACTACGATTCATAAAAGCAATTAATTCGGATAACCAGGTTAAAGCCCTGAATGAGCTTGGTGTAGAGGTTTCTGGCATTTCTCAAAAGCTTACTTTTAATCCGACGAAAGATAATGATAAGGTTAATGCAAGTCTTGATTATAAGACGTTTTATGACCTTTCAAGATATATGATGCGGGGCGGAAATTGGGAAGATGAACGAGACCTTGAATTTGAGGACGAATATGAGTTTGAGGAAGAGGAGCTTTCTAATTATGAGCTTGTGAACATGTATATTAAGCAGTATTACCAAATTTGTGAAGTGGAGGCTAAAATAGCTGGAAACAATCAAGTTATGAATATCTGCAAATCAAACCTTGAAAAAAGTCTGGAGAACCAGCTTGGAAAAGACAATATGCTAAGAATCGGAATAACTCTAGGAGAGCTTGATCGGGATAACAGAGCTTCAAAAGAACACAAGACTTTAGAAAAGGAAAAACCGAATGAGCCTTTTTTTCAAAAACAAAGAGAGTCTGAGGTTCTCAAAAGAAAAGAAGAACTCAGCCTTGAAAAGCATAAATAAAAAAAATTTTCCATTCCGTTCATTATATAATGGCGGAATGGAAAATTTTTTATGTTGGTTTAACTTTCCCTCCCCATAGAGCCCGGCTTATTTATTAAAACATTCTGCCATATCTTCCTCTTTGCCTGAACCTCTGGGATTTTAAAAATATCACATAGATATTCATATGCAGTTTTATTTCACTACTATCCATCTTCTTTACTTTTAAGACTACAATACGAATTTATTATATCACATAAACGTTGTCAAAACCTAAAAAGATGATATAATATTATGATGATAATTACACGGAAGGGGACTAAAATGGCACTTACAATTTCAGCAAAAGAGATTTTTCTTGAAAACGAAATACTTAAAAATGGATATATTACAGTTGAACACGACAAAATTACGGAAATCGGCCAAATAGGAAAGGGTGTTACTCCCGACATTACCCTAGATGAATTTACACTGACGCCAGCTTTTATTGATATTCATACCCACGGCGGCAACGGACATGATACAATGGATTCCAGCGTTTCAGCGATTAACGAGCTTTCTCAATACAAAGTCAATGAAGGAGTTGGATATTTTTGCCCAACGACAATATCCGCGCCTCTTGAAAAAATTCAGGAAGCCATAGGCAGCGTAGGGCTTGCTATGGAAAACGGAACTCCCGGCGCTGTTGTATTGGGCGCTTTTATGGAAGGCCCCTATATAGACAGAAATTACAGAGGTTCACATAACGAGAAGTATATTCGTGACATTAATTTAGAAGAATTGGATAACATTATAAAGGCGGCTAAAGGAGCAATAAAAACTGTTGCAATTGCCCCCAATATAAAAAACGCCGTTTCTGCAACAAAGTTATTGGTTTCTAATAATATTATTGTTTCTATAGGACATTCCGGCGCAACCTCTGATGAGGCAGGAGAATGTATAGACGCAGGCGCATCCGTGGTTGTTCATACATTTAACGCAATGACTCCTCTCAACCATCGTTCCTCAGGAATGACGGGAAGAGTTTTATATGACGACAGAGTTTACTGCGAAGCAATATGCGATTTAGTTCATCTTTCAAAAGAGACCGTGGGCATAATTTATCGCTGCAAAACCTCCGATAAAATGATTTCAATAACGGACAGCATTGCCGCAGGCGGGCTTAGTGACGGAAGATATGTTTTCGGCGACATGACAATAAACGTCAGGGATTCAATACCTAGAACCGAAAAAGGCGCTCTTGCAGGAAGCACTTTAAGGCTCTCTCAGGCCCTTAAAAATTTAGTTGAGACAGTGGGATTAACGGTATTTGATTCTGTTAAAACTATGACACAGTCCCCTGCAAAAGCCCTGAACTTATATTCTGAAATCGGAAGCATAGGAGTTGGGAAAAAGGCTTCATTAACAGCCTTTGATAAGGATTTTAACATTCAGTTTGTTATGGTTGAAGGGGATATAAAAATTAATTCTGCAAAATAGCGGGGTATGTCATGAAACGGATAAAGCTTATTTATAATCCTCATTCCGGCGACAAGTCATTTAAAGATTTTTTAGATGATGTTGTTTCCGTTTTACAAAAAGAATATGAAGTCCATTTGGTCAGGTGTCAGAACGAGACGGATATAGAGGATTTTATTGCGGATATGAAGCCCGGATATTATGATGCTATAGCCGTTTCGGGCGGTGACGGAACATTAAATAGGGTTGTTAACGCCATGCTTGAAAATGGGTTGGATATACCCATCGGGATTTTTCCATCGGGAACAGCCAACGACTTCGCAACCCATTTATGCATCCCAAAAGACATTGAAGAAGCCGCAGAAGTCATTGTAAAAGGAAAAACCGTTCTCACAGACATTGGGTATGTAAACGGAAAGTATTTTATAAACGTTTGCGGTGCGGGACTTCTTACTAATATTTCACAAAATATTGACCTTCGTTTCAAAAACATATTTGGAAAAATGGGCTATTATTTGAAAGGTCTTGAACAACTGCCCAACTTTGAGCCACTGCCAGTCAGAATCACAAATTCAAATGAATCCTTTGAAGAAGATATATATTTATTCATTGTGTTGAATACCTCAGGGACAGGAGGATTTGAACAGCTATCCGCTGATTCGTCAATCTGTGACGGTCTTTTCGAGTTTATCGCAATAAAAGCTAAGCCAATGATGGAAATTGCGGTCTTGTTTTTCAAAATCCTTCAAAGGGATTATTTATCCGACAGCAATATTATCTATTTTCAGGACAATTATATAAAGGTTGAGCTGTTAACCCCTAACGAAAAAATGGAACAAACGGATATTGACGGAGAAGCAGGCCCTGATTTGCCAATCGAGATAGAAAATTTAAGAAAAAAAATCAGATTTTTCTACAATGAGCCATGTTGATTTTTTATTCATAATGATGTATAATATTACACAGTTTTTAAAATAAAAACTTGGAGGAAATATAATGGAAAAAATCGTTCTTGCATATTCAGGCGGACTTGACACCACTGTAATTATACCGTGGCTGAAAGAAAATTATGAAGGTTGCGAAATTATCGCCGTTTGCGTTGACGTTGGACAGGGAAAGGAAACGGACGGTCTCGAAGAAAAGGCCATTTCCCTTGGCGCTTCAAAAGGAATTGTCCTTGACGTGAGAGAAGAATTTATACAGGAATATGTATATAAAATGGTGAAGGCCAAAGCCGTTTATGAGGATAAATATTTATTAGGAACTGCAATCGCAAGACCACTTATTGCGAAAAAGCTTGCAGATATCGCTATTGCTGAAAACGCAACGGCTATTTGCCACGGTGCTACAGGAAAGGGCAATGACCAAATCCGTTTTGAGCTGACAATTAAAACCTTTGCGCCGAACCTTAAAATAATTGCACCATGGAGAACCTGGGACATTACTTCCAGAGAAGAAGAGCTGGAATACTTAAAGCAACGTGGAATCCCCTATGAAATGAAGGCTGAACAAAGCTATTCAAGAGACAGAAATATCTGGCATTTGAGCCATGAAGGACTTGAACTTGAAGACCCTAAAAATGAGCCAAATTTTGATAATATTCTTCAAATGTCAGTTACACCTGAAAATGCCCCAGACGAACCGACTTACATAGAAATTGAGTTTGTAAAGGGTGAACCTACTAAGCTTGACGGCAAAACTGTTACAGGTCTTGAATTAATGAATAAGCTGAATGAAATCGGCGGCAAAAACGCAATTGGAATCGACGACCTTGTTGAAAACCGCGTTGTTGGCATGAAATCAAGAGGCGTTTATGAAACTCCTGGCGGTTCAATCCTTTATTTTGCTCATAGAGAGCTTGAATATTTATGTCTGGACAGACAGACAACGGCTTTTAAAGAAATCGTAGCTAATAAATACGCTGACCTGCTCTATGCAGGCTGTTGGTTCACTCCATTAAGAGAGTCTCTTCAAGCCTTTGTTGACCAAACTCAGGAATACGTAACAGGAAAAGTCCGGCTTAAACTTTATAAGGGCAATATTATTTCAGCAGGAAGCGAATCAAAATATTCCCTTTACAGCGAAGAAATCGCCAGCTTTACAACAGGCGAGCTTTATGACCATTACGACGCTCAGGGCTTTATAACGCTTTTCGGTCTTTCTCAAAAAGTCCGTGCGCTGATGCTTGAAAAAAATAAAATGTAGGGGTTCATTAAGTCAGAAAAACTATGGGTCGGACGCTTAAAAAATTA
>CAYLSP010000005.1:0-17362 GCA_964385935.1 uncultured Defluviitaleaceae bacterium | reverse complement strand
CTATACATATATTCAATAAGCGATAAAACCGTCAGAAGCGTTGCCGCCCCTATGAGAATCCATGCTATATAATCATAAACACCGCCTTTTAGCGGCAAAATAAGAAAAATAGTCATCATCATCTGGAAAACCGTTTTAAACTTTCCCATTGTTCCGGCAGCCATAACAACGCCTTTTTCAGCGGCAATAACCCGAAAACCCGTAACAATAAATTCTCTCGAAACTATGATTATAACCACCCATGAAGGGATGTCATTAAGCCCTATTAGTGCTATCAGCGCGGCACAGACAAGAAGCTTGTCAGCTAAAGGATCCATAAACTTTCCGAAAGTCGTGACTAGGTTCCGGCTTCTGGCAATATATCCGTCAAGAGCGTCTGTTACGGAGGCCAGAACAAAGATTATGCCGGCAATAATACGCGCCAGATTATTGTCAAAAATGCCGGATAAAAGCACAACAAGAAAAACCGGAATCATAAGCACCCGTAGTATTGTAAGTTTATTTGGCAAATTCATGTCCATCAGCAATCTCTCCCAAAAGGTCATATTCGGCGGCTTTTGTTATTTTTACAAAAACACTGTCGCCGGGTTTTAAGGGACTGTCCGTCTTAAAGAAAATTCCTCCGTCGATACCGGGGCAATCCATATAACTTCTTCCAAAGCAGTTATCGTTTTCAAAACATTCATCCACTATAACGTTGAAGGTTTTCCCTATATTCGTTTCCATTTTTTCTGTAGATATTTTTTTTTGAAGCTTCATCAGGCGGTTTTTTCTAGAAATTTTCTGATTTTCGTTAACCTGATTCGGCAAATCATAGGCAGGCGTTCCCTCTTCTTTTGAATAGGCGAAAACACCAAGCTTATCGAATTTCATTTTAGTTACAAACTCCAGAAGAGACTCAAAATCTTCTTTTGTCTCGCCGGGAAATCCCACAATAATTGTGGTTCTAAGAACAATATCAGATATTTCACGCCGTAACTTCAAAATGATTTCAATAAGTTCGTCATAACTGCTTTTTCGGTTCATTTTTTTAAGAACAGAATCCTGACAATGCTGTATTGGCATATCGATATAATGGCAGACTTTTTCGTTGTCTCTCATTTCTGCAATAAGTTCATCATTAATATGCTCAGGATAGCAATATAAAATCCTGATTCTTTGCAACTTTTCTATTTTAGAAAGCTCTCTAAGCAGTATATGAAGGGAGGGCGTTTTGTATAAATCTATTCCGTAAAGGGAGGTGTCCTGCGCTACTAAAATAAGCTCTTTAATACCGTTTTGTACAAGGTTTTTCGCTTCTGAAACAAGGCTCTCCAAAGGTCTTGAGCGATATTTCCCCCTTATTTTCGGTATTGTGCAATAAGTACAGCGGTTGTCACAGCCCTCCGCTATTTTCATATAGGCATAATGCTTAGGAGTTGAGACAATGCGCTTTTCCCAAAGCTTTTCATCAATAGCCCGGTTCATATCCTCAATAAGGGATAAACCGCCTTCTGAATTGTCATATGCCTCGTTAATAACGTCAATTATTTTATCAAAAGCTGTTGTGCCCACAATCGCATCAACTTCGGGAAATTCATCAAAAATATCGTTTTCATAACGCTGAACAAGGCAGCCAGTAACAATTATAAGCTCGCAAACACCACTATTTTTAAGTTCCACAGCTTCTGATATTTCAATAACGGCCTCACTAGCCGCATCTAAAATGAATCCGCAAGTATTTATTATTATGATTTCGGATTTGGTCTTATCGGTTATTAATTCATAGCCGTTTTCTTTTAAAAGTCCAAGCATAAGCTCAGAGTCCATCAGGTTTTTATCGCATCCAAGCGATATAAGGGTCAGTTTTTTCCCCAATTTATCACATCCTAATTCCGTTACCAATTAATAGACATAGGCGTAATGCCCAAGTTCCAATTCCTTAATAGAATCGTCAGAGAACCTTAATTCGGCGTGGTTTTTGGTATCTATGTATGAGTTAATTACATAGGAATATAAATCATCTATTTTAATTATAGGAAATTCTTTCTTTAAAACAGCGATATCTCTTTTGATTTCTCTCTTTTCTTCTTCATCTTTTATGTCGTATTCACGTTCGCTTTCTTTTAAAAAATTGGGATATCTCTCATAAATCATTGATGGAAGACACCATGCATCTTTTAACATTACAGCAATGCTAATTAAGTCATAAAAATTTTTTGCAGTCCATAACACGGTTCCATTAGAAAAGTCCATTGGAGAAATTCTATATATAGGCGAATTTTCAAGAGTCTCGTCGTTTTCCTTTGGAACAATGCAATAATGAACACCATCGACTCCCATAGAAGCAAATGGCAAAGCCCCTATTGGCATGCAATCATACCCATCATCTGAGTCTGACGGTCTTCTCATATCTAACATCAGCCCACCTAAGTATAGGTTCAAGCTAAATAATTTTTCCAATATTGTCATGAAGCTCCTCCTATCGTTTTTTCTTGTGGATATTTCTAATAGTTTTCTTTTTGGCTTTAGCCTTAGCAGGCTCATTTCTTTGAGCCTTTTTCATTCTAATTGCCGTTTCGGTTTTTCTTGGACGGATCAAACACTCCTTTGAAAATCCGATTAGATCCGTCCTCTTTGCAAGCTGTAACGCTTCATAAACAAGCTCATAATTCTGAGGGAGTTTATATTGTATAAGTGCTCTTTGCATGGCTTTTTCATGAGGTGATTTAGGCGTGTAGACTGGCTCTTTTGTCCGCGGATCAATACCTGTATAATACATACAGGTGGAAAACTGGGACGGTGTTGGATAA
Source organism: uncultured Defluviitaleaceae bacterium (assembly GCA_964385935.1). Classification (GTDB taxonomy): domain Bacteria; phylum Bacillota; class Clostridia; order Lachnospirales; family WRAX01; genus CAYLSP01. Next base: position 14,570 of record CAYLSP010000005.1, on the reverse strand, counting down.
AAGTCCTGAACCTGTTTCGGGCTAAGCCCCTTATCACGCAAATATTCCGCTAACATAATAGCTTCTTTTAAGCCTGAGCCGGGGTGGCTAGACATTAGGTATGGCACTACAAACTGCTTTAATCCATGCTTTTTATTGGCTTTTTCATACTTATCCAAAAACCGGTCATATACTTCACGCTGAGGTTTTCCCATTTTTTCAAGCACCTTAGGCGCAATATGTTCAGGCGCAACTTTAAGCTGTCCGCTTATATGATGTTTCACAAGCTCGTCCAAAAACTCTGGATTGTTGTCGTGAATCAGATAGTCATAACGTATGCCTGAGCGGACAAAAACTTTTTTAACGCCTTTTAAGCTTCTGAGTTTTCTAAGAAGGCTTAAATAATCTTTGTGATCTATGTTAAGTTCTTTGCAAGGCTTTGGGAAAAGACATTTTTTATCAGGGCACATGCCGTATTTTTCCTGTTTTTTACAGGAAGGATGCCTAAAATTCGCCGTAGGTCCGCCCACGTCATGTATATAGCCCTTGAAACCAGGAAGCTTTAAAAGAATATCGGCTTCTCTCAAAAGGCTTTCATGGCTTCTGACCTGAACGGTTCTGCCCTGATGATGGCTGAGGGCGCAAAAGTTGCATGAGCCGAAACAGCCTCTGCTGCTTATAAGGCTGAACTGAACCTCTTCAAGAGCGGGAACGCCGCCCATTTCGTCATACTTTGGATGTGACGAACGCATATAGTCTAAACCATAAACCACGTCAAGCTCTGAGGTGGTCATGGGTCTTGCAGGAATATTCTGGACTATATAAAAATCCTCGTATTTTTCAGCTAATGTCTTTGCGTTTATGTGGTCGGAGTTTCTGTACTGTGTCAAAAAGCTTTCAGCGTATTTCATTTTATCAGTAAGCAGTTCCTTAAAAGACGGAAGATTTATTAAGCCGTCAATTCCCGATATATCATCGGTTTTATAAACTGTTCCTTCAACATAAGTCAAATCCTTTACAGAAACGCCTGCTTTTAAAGCCTGAGCGATTTCAATTATTTGAAGTTCACCCATGCCGTAAACAATTATGTCTGCCTTAGCGTCAATCAGCACAGATGGTAGGATTTTATCGGCCCAATAGTCATAGTGCGCAAGCCGCCTGAGACTTGCTTCAATGCCGCCTAAAATTATTGGGGAATCCCTATAACATTTTCTAACTTTTTTGCTATATTCCGTAAGGGCTCTGTCGGGTCTAAGTCCGCCAACGCCGCCAGGGGAATAGGCGTCTTTATCCCGCTTCTTTTTTGCAACGGAATAATTATTAACCATTGAGTCAATATTTCCAGAGGTTATTAAAAAGCCCAGTTTAGGCTTTTTAAAGACCTTAAAGTCACCGTCATTTCTGATGTCGGGCTGAGCAATAATACCAACGGAAAATCCCTCATGCTCTAACAAGCGTCCGATTATACATGCACCGAAAGACGGGTGATCCACATAGGCATCCCCTGTTATTAACACAAAATCGGGGCTTTCGCCATTCAGTTCATCTAAGCTAACAGGAATAAAACTCATTATAGTATGTTATTAATTCTGCTAACAATAGAAGATTTTGGAACAGCGCCTATAATTTTATCAACGGCCTGTCCGTTTTTAAACACCATAAAAGTCGGCACGCTTCTTATGTCATAATCTCTGGCCAGATTAACCGATTGGTCAACGTCGATTTTAACAACTTTTAAAGAGTCCATCATTTCGTTGGAAATCTCTTCAATAGACGGAGCAACCATTTTACATGGACCGCACCAGGTCGCGAAAAAGTCTACAAGCACTGGCACATTGCTACTTAAAACCTCTGAATTAAAATCTATTTCATTAACTATTTTTGCCATAATAATACCTCCATTAATATATGATTAAGTCCAGTCCGTTTAAGCTGTCCTTATTAACTAAATGTTCAGAATTTTTTGGAACGGCGATTGTAAGAGGATCGCCGTCAGAAACATATTTCTCATCTGGGTTATTCTCAAAATGCTCGAGAAGTCCCCAAAGATCTGTTTTATCAGGGTCGTCAGATGATGCGCGGCAACGTGGCAGATTAAATGGGTCATAATTCACGTGATTAGGAGCCGCCGATTTTCCGCTTGCGCCAACGGCAAGGCTGTAAAAATATTCGTATTTATTTCCTTCATATTCGCCTGATTGAATTAAATGCCTGAGATTTTCAACTGGGCGGATTCCGTTTGGCTGTGCAATTCCAAATGGGGCGTAACCGTCGGTGTTTTCTCTGATTAGCTTATCAATTTTTCCGTATTCGGCAAGCACCTCAGATTCAGTCAGAGAGGTCATAACCGGGTGTGAATAGGTATGGTTTCCAAGGTCATAGCCGTTCTCCAGAAGATAGGAAAACTTTTCTCTTAGAGTTCCTACGCCAGGGAAAGGATTGTCGTTAATAAATATGGTCGCGCCTTTTCCGAAATCCGGATGCTCTTTGCAAAAATTATTAAGTATGTCAACGCCGCAGTTTTTCGCAGGAGCGTATTTTCCGTCAACCTTTTCGGGAGAAAAGGAAAACTCTGTTGAAAGTCCGTCGTCGAAAGTTATGATGACGGGGGTTTTTCCCGCTTCTACATTAATGTTGTTAGTGACTAAATCCTTCATGGAAATAAGGCGGTAGCCTCTGTCATAAAGCGTGTTTAAGTCGTTTCTAAAATCTTCTGCTGTTCGCTGATAGCTTGTAGCTGGGTTGTTCTCAACAATTCCGTGATACATTATAATCATAATTCTTCCGATTTCGTTGGGCTTTACGTTCTTGTAGTCAATAGAAGGTTTTTGCATTTTGATAGGCTCGCGTGTTTCCTTAACATTTTCCATTAAGGTCCCAGAGAAACCCTCAGAAGGTGGGATTGTTGGGGAGGGTTTTGCAGTTTCCGTAGATTTTTGAGTCCCTTTTTCCTCCATGAACGCTTCCTTAACATCAACTATAAAAAAACCGCCGCAGCCGGATAGAAGAACTGAAAGAACTAAAATCAGCAAAAGTTTTTTCATAAAAACATTCCTTTGTATTTCAGAAGTTTATATATGATAGTTTAACCTTTATTTGATATAATGTAAATATTAAATTATATTTTAATGTTAATATGTTATACTGAATTTAAAAAAATAAAGGAGAAAAAAATGCCAGAAAAATTTCAAAGAACAGAGCTTTTAATAGGCTCTGCTAATTTAGAAAAACTAAAAAATTCAAAAATATTGGTTTGTGGAGTGGGAGGCGTCGGCTCTTTCGTGGCAGAAGCTTTAGCCCGCTCGTCCGTGGGTAAAATAGGATTGATAGATTATGATAGAATCGACGTGACAAATATTAACAGACAGATACACGCCACAGAACAAACCGTTGGAAATTTTAAGACAGAGGAAATGAAAAAGCGAATTTTACAAATAAACGATCTATGCGAAGTAGACTGTATAAACCATAAAATCACGGAAGAAAATGTATATGATTTTATTTCAGGGTATGACTATGTAATTGACGCAATTGACATGATACCGTCTAAGATCGCCATTATTAAAGCCAGCCAAAAAGAAAACATAAGCGTCATATCAAGCATGGGAGCAGCAAATAAGCTAAGACCCGAAATGTTTGAAATAGCCGACATATATAAAACTTCTGTCTGTCCGCTGGCGAAAATCATGAGAAGCGAGTTGAAAAAGGCGGGGATTAAGTCTCAAAGAGTATGTTATTCTAGAGAAACGCCTCAAAAGGCGTTTAATCAAACTACAGTTTTGGGAAGCGTCTGCTTCACAACGGCAACAGCAGGGCTTATAATCGCGGGGGAAGTCATTAGGGATTTATGCGGGCTTTAAAATGAAGCTACTGAAATCCTACTTGTAATTCCTGGCGAAAACTGTATAATAATAAGTAAACCCATGAACAAAAATTCGATTTGGAGGGCAAATATGGACATATTCCAAAAACTGAAAATACTGTCTATGGCGGCTAAATATGACGTCGCCTGCACTTCAAGCGGAGTTTCGAGAAAAAGCACTCCGGACGGTCTTGGAAATACAGAAGCCTGCGGCATTTGCCACAGCTTTGCGGCAGACGGACGTTGTATTTCTCTTTTAAAAGTGCTTATGACGAACTATTGCATATATGATTGTCAATATTGCGTAAACAGAATCAGCAGTGACGTAGAGCGCGCCGCTTTCACCCCCGAAGAAATAGGGGATTTGACAATAAATTTTTATAGAAGAAATTATATCGAGGGACTGTTCCTTAGTTCGGCTGTAATAAAAAGCCCCGACTACACAATGGAGCTTCTTTATAACACACTCAATATTGTAAGAAATGTCCATAAATTCAACGGTTATATCCACGTAAAGGCAATTCCGGGCGCGGACCAAAGGCTTATTCACGCCACGGGGCTTTTAGCCGACAGAATGAGCGTCAATATAGAAATGCCGTCTGAGGAAAGCCTTAAAACCTTTGCGCCAGACAAGACGAAAAGCTCTATTTTACTGCCGATGAAGGCTGTTTCACAGAGTATTATACAAAATCAGTATGAAATAACAAAATATAAAGCTGCGCCAAAATTTGTCCCTGCCGGGCAAAGCACTCAAATGATTGTTGGTGCTTCTGCCGATAATGATAGAAAAATCGTGCATTTAGCTGAGGGGCTTTATAAAAAATACAAGTTAAAAAGAGTGTTTTATTCCGCATACAACCCTGTTCCAAAGGCAAATAAGCTTCTGCCCAACACAAATCCGCCTATGCTTCGAGAACACAGGCTTTATCAGGCTGACTTTCTTCTCAGAATGTATGGATTCAGCGCTTCTGAAATTATAGAAGAAGATGAGGATTTAAGCCTTAACATGGACCCCAAATGCAGTTGGGCGCTAAGACACCCGGAGTTTTTCCCTGTTGAAGTAAATACCGCCGAATATAGCGCGTTGCTAAGAGTTCCCGGAATCGGACAAGTGTCTGCTATGCGTATTATAAAGTCAAGAAAAGCCGGTAAGCTGGATTTTGCACTGCTCAAGAAAATGGGGATTGTTTTAAAACGTGCAAAATATTTTATAACCTGTGACGGAAAACTATTTGAAAAGACTTCCCTTGACCCAGAAATCCTGAAAATAAAGCTTACTGAGAACAAAATTAACGAACAGTATGACCAGCTCAATATTTTTTCTGTGGTGATTTAATATATTTTTTTTATTTACAAAGATTTTACACTTTAACACACACCCAAATGTTAATAAATCATTGACATTTGGGTCTTTTAGTGATAGAATTGCCTTTGTGCCGAATTGGGCTTATTTTTTGCGTATCGGCATAAAAGGCTAAAAATTTCAAATGGCTAGTAAGTAAGTTAAAAACAAGGAGGTGTATTTATGCCAACATTTAACCAATTGGTAAGGAAAGGCAGAAAAAACAAAGTCAAAAAGTCTATTGCGCCGGCTCTCCAGTCCAGTCTTAATACTCTAAAGAAAAGGACTATTGACCAGTCTTCTCCACAGAAACGCGGAGTTTGCACAGTAGTTAAAACCGACACGCCGAAAAAACCGAATTCAGCCCTTAGAAAAATGGCAAGGGTTCGTCTTTCAAACGGTATTGAGGTTACTGCCTATATCCCAGGTGAAGGACACAATCTTCAAGAGCATAGCGTTGTCTTGATAAGAGGCGGAAGAGTTAGAGACCTTCCGGGCGTTCGTTACCATATTTTACGCGGAACTCTCGACTCCGCAGGTGTTGCCAAGCGTATGCAGGGCCGCTCAAAATATGGCGCAAAACGGCCTAAAAAAGCAAAAGCATAATAAATAATTAAATGCCTTGTATAAGCTTACGAATAGCCATGATTTATTATAAATAAGCGGCTGTTTATCCGCTTTGCGGACAGACGCTAAAATCAACTTTCGTTATTATGTAAGGCATGAGCCATGCCGCGTTTTCGCGGGTGAGTACCTTATTAAGGAGGGAAGAATCGTGCCAAGAAAAGGACATGTTCCAAAAAGAGATGTATTGCCGGATCCCCTTTATAATTCAAAGCTTGTTACAAAGCTTATTAACGTTATAATGTTAGACGGCAAAAAAGGTGTTGCGCAGGGTATAGTTTATGGCGCGCTTAAAACGGTTGCTGAAAAAAGAGCCGTTCCGGCCATGGAGGCGCTTGAAGAGGCGCTTAACAATATCATGCCTGTGCTTGAGGTTAAAGCCCGCCGTGTGGGCGGTGCCACATACCAAGTTCCAATTGAAATCAGACCTGACAGAAGACAGACTTTAGGTCTTCGTTGGCTTGTATTATATTCAAGAAAAAGAAATGAACGCACTATGGAAGACCGTCTTGCAAATGAAATCTTAGACGCCTTAAATTCAACAGGCGGCGCAGTTAAGAAAAAAGATGAAGTTCATAAAATGGCGGAAGCCAACAGAGCCTTCTCTCATTACAAGTGGTAAGCCATGCTCTCATTCTCAGTCACTTGCAGGAATTTGCTTTGGCTTCATATATAAAAGGAGGAGTACTTTGTGTCAGATAGAGCTTTCCCGCTGATTAGAACAAGAAATATCGGCATCATGGCACACATAGACGCGGGTAAAACGACTCTAACCGAACGTATATTGTTCTATACCGGCCGTACGTATAAAATAGGCGACACCCATGAGGGCACAGCCCAAATGGACTGGATGGAGCAGGAACAGGAAAGAGGCATTACAATAACTTCCGCCGCTACGACAACGCACTGGAAGGAAAATAGAATTAATATAATTGATACTCCCGGGCACGTTGACTTCACCGTTGAGGTTGAGCGTTCTCTAAGAGTTCTTGACGGCGCAGTTGGCGTTTTTTGCGCTAAGGGCGGCGTTGAGCCTCAGTCTGAAACCGTTTGGAGACAGGCTGATAAATATGGCGTTCCCCGTATCGCCTTTGTTAACAAAATGGACATTATGGGAGCCGATTTCTTTAACGTTGTTAAAATGATTAAAGATCGTCTCGGTCATAACCCCGTTGCGCTTCAAATACCAATCGGGGCAGAATCGTCTTTTATAGGTCTTATCGATCTTCTTGAAATGAAGGCCTATTACTATAATGACGATGTTGGAACAGATATTTCTATAAAAGATATTCCTGATGATTATAAGGAGTTGGCTGAAACTCAGCGTCTTGCGCTTGTAGAATCCATTTCAGAAACAAACGACGACCTTATGCAGAAATATCTTGAAGGCGAAACTCTTACTGTAGAAGAGCTTAAAACTGCTTTAAGGGAAGCCTGTATTGCTACAAAGATTATCCCGGTTTTATGCGGTTCGGCTTATAAAAATAAGGGCGTTCAAAAGCTTCTTGACGCGGTTGTTGAATATCTCCCATCACCTCTTGATATCCCGGCTATAAAAGGCGTGGAATCAGGAACAGAGAACGAGATTGAAAGACATTCAAGCGACACAGAACCTTTCTCCGCTCTTGCGTTTAAAGTCATGACTGACCCGTTCTTAGGAAAACTGACATTTTTCAGAGTCTATTCAGGAACTCTTTCAGCAGGCTCAACTACCTATAACTCAACTAAAGGTAAGAGAGAGCGTATAGGAAGAATCTACCAAATGCACGCTAATCACAGAGAAGAATGTGACAAAGTATTTGCCGGAGACATTGCGGCAGCCGGCGCTCTGAAATATACAACAACAGGTGACACTCTTTGTGACGAGGATAATGAAGTTATTCTTGAATCAATGAACTTCCCAGAACCCGTTATTTCCGTTGCCATAGAGCCGAAAACAAAGGCTGGCAGGGAAAAAATGGGCATAGCTCTGTCAAAGCTTGCCGAAGAAGATCCAACATTTAAAACTTTTACAAATGTTGATACAGGACAGACAATTATTGCCGGAATGGGCGAACTCCATCTGGAAATTATTGTTGACAGACTTATGCGGGAGTTTAAGGTAGAAGCCAACGTTGGTAAACCTCAGGTTTCTTACCGTGAAACATTCAGAAAATCAGTTGAAGTTGAAGGAAAATATATCCGCCAGTCAGGTGGACGCGGACAATACGGTCACTGTAAAGTTCGCTTTGAGCCTCTTGACGCAAACGATTCAGAAAAGACTTATGAATTCGTCAACAACATCGTGGGCGGTGTTATTCCTAAAGAATATATCCCGGCTATTGAACAGGGTATTAAAGAAGCTATGCAGTCCGGTTCTATCGGCGGCTTCCCTGTTCTTGGCGTTAGAGCTACCCTTTATGACGGATCATACCATGATGTGGACTCTTCTGAAATGGCCTTTAAAATAGCCGGTTCAATGGCGTTTAAAGAAGCAATGAGAAAAGGCGATCCGATCCTTCTTGAACCAATTGAAAGAGTCGATATTACCGTGCCAGAAGAATATATGGGCGATGTTATCGGTGACGTTAATTCAAGAAGAGGTAAAATTGAGGGCATGGAATCCAGAAATAACAGCCAGATAGTCAGAGCCTACATTCCTCTTGGAGAAATGTTCGGCTATGCAACAGATCTTCGCTCAAAAACACAGGGCAGAGGCGTTTACTCCATGGAAATGCATCACTATGAGCCCGTTCCAAAGTCCGTTTCTGATAAAGTTGTAAGCGGACAGAAAGTTGAGTAATTTAAATTATTATTTTCAGCAAAAACTCTTGCATTGGAATAATAAATTTAATATAATACTCTTTAATCATCTTGATAATATATAAAATTAAAAGAGAGACAACACTTTTATTTATTTAAGGAGGAAGTTTAATGGCAAAGGCAAAGTTTGAAAGAAGCAAGCCGCACGTTAATATCGGTACTATCGGTCACGTTGACCATGGTAAAACAACTCTTACAGCCGCTATTACAAAAACTCTTCACGACAGATATAATCTTGGCGAAGCAGTCGCTTTTGACAAAATTGATAAAGCTCCGGAAGAGAAAAAAAGAGGTATCACTATTTCTACAACTCACGTTGAGTATGAGACTCCTAACCGTCACTATGCTCACGTTGACTGCCCAGGTCACGCCGACTATGTTAAAAACATGATCACTGGCGCGGCTCAGATGGACGGCGCTATCCTCGTTGTTGCTGCTACTGACGGCGTTATGGCTCAGACAGCAGAGCATATTCTTCTTGCTCACCAGGTTGGCGTTCCTAAGATGGTTGTTTTCCTTAACAAGTGCGACATGGTTGATGACGACGAACTCCTTGAGTTAGTTGAAATGGAAATCAGAGAAGCTCTTACTAAAAACCACTTTGACGGCGACGAAACTCCTGTTATCAGAGGTTCAGCTCTTCTTTCACTCAATGACCCTAACTGCAAATGGGGCGACTCCATTGTTGAACTTTTCGAGGCTGTTGACTCATATATTCCAACTCCTCAGCGTGAAGTTGACAAACCTTTCCTTATGCCTGTAGAAGACGTTTTCACAATCACAGGCCGTGGAACAGTTGCAACTGGTAAAGTTGAGCGTGGAACACTTAAAGTTCAGGAAGAAGTCGAAATCGTTGGCTTAACTGAAGAAAAACGTAAGGTAGTTGTTACAGGTATCGAAATGTTCAGAAAGCTTCTTGACCAGGCTGAAGCCGGCGACAATATCGGCGCTCTTCTCCGTGGCGTACAGAGATCTGACATCGAAAGAGGACAGGTTCTTGCTAAACCCGGTACAATTACTCCTCATACAAAGTTTACTGCTCAGGTTTACGTTTTAACAAAAGAAGAAGGCGGACGTTCAACTCCTTTCTTCAATAACTACAGACCTCAGTTCTATTTCAGAACAACTGACGTTACAGGCGTTATCACTCTTCCTGACGGCGTAGAAATGTGCCGCCCCGGCGATAACGTTGAGATCAGTATCGAACTCATCACTCCTATCGCTGTTGAACAGGGTGTTACTTTCGCTATCCGTGAAGGCGGAAGAACAGTTGGAGCTGGAAACGTTGTTAAATTAGTTGACTAATTAAAAAATAAGAGCTTATCAAATGGTGAATTCCTTTTGATAGGCTCTTTTTTCATCAGAACGCTAGATTATTAGATTTTTTTCTCAAATATATCATAATCGTTTTTTTCGCAAATCTCGCCTTTAAACTCAAATCCAGCGGAACGCCAGAATTTTTTTGCTCTGTTGCGGGCGGTTAAGTAAACGTTTTTAACTTTTTTGTTTTTATAAACTTCTTCTGTCTTTAAATAAAGTCTTGTGCCCAGACCGCCCCGCCTGATTTTAGGCGAAACGTAAAATTCTCGGATAAAGCCCCAGCCCGGTCTTAGTCTCCATTTTGTTTTATGGCTGTCTATCTGAAAAAGCGAAAAACCTGACAAAACGCCATCGTAATAAAGCAGATAGAGCCACATATCATGCTGTGCTATATCCTTCTCAATTTGCAAAACCATCTCGTCAAGCTCGGCTGCCGAAATCAGAAAATGGATTTCCTTATTAAAATATGTGTCAAATATAAGCTTAAATTCCCTGCGCTTATCCTCGCTATACTCAACTATCTCGACTTTTCCGTTAAGTTCTTTTTTCTTTTTGAATATAAATAGTTTGCTGGCAAAATAATTAAAAATAATAACGAAAACGTTTGAGACTAATTTTACTAGAGTTTTGTTTAAAAAAAGCCGGTCAACGCCAAATACCACAATGCCAGTGTCTATAACTCCCGACAGAATCCTTGCTAAAATAAATGTAGTAAGTTCTTTAAAAAGAGTTGGGAAGTCCTTTGAGTTGCTTTTGAATACAAGGGTTTTGTTTGTGATAAAAGCCACAAATACCGACAAAATCCACGCAATTACATTTGAAAGAGCAGTGTCTAGCGCGAAAACATCTGAACAGACCATAAAAACTACATAGTTGACTATAGTGGTTACTCCGCCGAAAAAAATATAAACTATTATTTCCTGATATTTAACCCACAACTGTTTTATCGTGACCGTCAGTTTCTCCATTATCAAGAACTCCATTTATCATGAAATCCGTCTGGAAAGTTTTTGTGCCAAATCCAGGCGGTTTCTATTATTTTTTCTAAAGAATTATATTTTGGCCTAAAGCCTTCTTTTGTTATTTTTTCAGAGGAAGCCACTAAAATGGAAGGGTCTCCCGGTCTTCTGCCCACAACTTCATATTTTATATTAAGCCCCGTAACTTTTTCGGCTGTGTGGATTATATCTAAAACAGAAAAACCCTTTCCGTTTCCTATGTTATATACTTTACTCTCATTTTGTTTTATTATAGAATCAAGGGCAAGAATATGGGCGTGCACTAAATCGGTTACATGGACGTAATCGCGTATACAAGTTCCGTCCTCTGTGGGGTAATCATCGCCGAACACCTTTAATGTGCCGCCAGTTTTAGCGGCTTTCAGCACAAGTGGGATAAGGTGAGTTTCTGGACTGTGGTCTTCACCTATTTTTCCGCTTTCGTCAGCTCCCGCCACATTAAAATATCTTAGTGCGGCGTATTTTAAACCATGAGCGCTTTCACCCCATTTAAGCATTTTTTCAACCATAAGTTTTGATTCTCCATAGGGATTCGTCGACTCGGTTTTGTCGGTTTCCAGAATTGGAATGTTCTCAGGCTCACCATACACGGCGGCGGTTGAGGAAAAGACCAGATGATTGACATCATGCTCCTGCATTGATTTTAACAGGTTCAGAGTTCCGGCTACATTATTTCCAAAATATTTATAGGGATTTGTACAGCTTTCTCCAACAAGGGAATAGGCGGCAAAATCCATAACTGCGTCTATTTTATTCTCCTTAAAAACCCTGCTTAAAAAGTCTGTATCCCTTAAATCCCCTACAAAAAGCTCCGCGTCTCTATGAACAGCTCCCCTGTGACCCTTTTCCAAATTATCAGCCACAAGAACTTCATGACCGGCTTCAACAAGCCCTAAAACCGCATGACTTCCGATATAACCTGCTCCGCCGCATACTAAAATTTTCATAGTCATATCTCCTCTACATTATTCCCATAATGGGCATATCTTTTTGTTTTACCGATTTTCTGTAATCTGAGGGCGGTATTCCTTCCTCATTGCAAAAAGCTCTGGTAAAGGCAGCGTGGCTGTTATAGCCCACTCTAACCGCGATTTCTATAACACTGTGACTGGTATGAAGCAGCATGTCCTTTGCTTTTTCTATCCTGTAATGGCGCAAATAACGAGAAGGGGTACGGCCGGTTTTGTCCTTGAACCAATTATTAAAATACGTTATATTATAATTTTCAAGCTTTGCAAGCTTGTCCACGTTAATAGGCTTGTCAAAATGTTCTTTTATGTATCTGATTGAGCGATAACTATTATCCTCAACTAATCTGTCGTATAAATAATAATATAAATAGCGCATGGATGGGCTACTCCGTTTTATTTCTTCACGAATAAGCTCTGAAAGAGAAATCATTGAACCCTCCATAGGCATAACAGTCTTTTGGAAAAGGGATTCGATATCTCCCGCCTTTACCATGCTCATGGGTATATTTATAACAATAAGCTGGCTGTCACAAAAGCATTGATGAGGCTGAAACGGCGTAATAAAGCCAATCTCATGAACGTTGATATGATACTCGGTCTGATCAATCATGAGATCGATGGGCATGTCAAAGGGCAACAAAATCTGAGCATAGTCATGGGCATGTTCTGTTTTTTCTTCGTTCGTATTTACAAGTTGATAGTCAAGTCCAGACATAATAACACCTCATTCACATTTTACCCCATTTTTCAGTTAAAGTAAACATAAATACAACATGATTCCATAATTTTCATCCAAGTTTTTGTTAAGTTTACCAGTGGAATTGTCAATAAAAATAATTCCTAATAGTTTATAATGAATTAAATCGATAAACTATTACGGCGGCAATTAAATTCGTCATAATAAATAGTTTATAAGGAGGAGAAGAACATGAGCGAGGGACATTTTAGAATACCTCAGGCAAAAAACGAGAGTGTACTTGATTACAGGATTGGCAGTCCTGAGCGCATTGCTCTAAAGGAAGAGCTTGAACGTCAGGCAAAAGAAGTGGTTAATATCCCAATAATAATTGACAATAAAAAAATATATACAGACAGAACAGTGCCCATTTCTATGCCCCATAATCATAAACACGTAATAGCCCAATGTAGCCAGGCCGACGAACCGGAAATAAAATCCGCTGTCAGTTCTGTTTTATCAGCCCACGAGTCATGGGGAGAAATGTCATGGGAACACAGAGCAGCCATATTTCTTAAAGCGGCAGAGCTGGTTTCAAAAAAATACAGGGCAAAACTCTGTGCGGCGACAATGCTTGGTCAAAGCAAGACAGCATATCAAGCTGAGATAGACGTAATTTGTGAACTTGTTGATTTCCTGCGTTTTAATGCCAGTTATATAGACCAAATTTACAGCCACCAGCCACAAAATTCTGATGGAATATGGAATAGGCTTGTCTATCGTCCTTTAGAGGGCTTTGTATTGGCAGTCAGCCCATTTAATTTTACATCAATCGGTTCAAATCTTTGTACCGCGCCTGCAATGGCAGGAAACACCGTTATTTGGAAGCCGGCGGCAGCCGCCGTTCTTTCTTCATATTATGTAATGGAAATTTTGATTGAAGCGGGACTTCCACCGGGAGTTATTAACTTTGTGCCAACAGGCGGCGAGAATGTCAGCCGTTTTATTGTTTCTGATCCCAATATGGCAGGATTCCACTTCACCGGCTCAAACGTTGTGTTTGAAAACGTTTGGAGAAGCGTAGGGCAAAACATTCAAAACTACCGCTCATTCCCAAGACTTGTCGGAGAGACAGGCGGCAAGGACTACATATTCGCTCATTCCACAGCTGATGTAAAGCCCCTTTGTGCCGCCCTTATAAGAGGTGCTTTCGAGTATCAAGGGCAAAAATGCTCAGCCCCGTCAAGAGCTTTTATACCAGAAAGCATTTGGCCTGAACTGAAAGATATGCTTCTTAGCGGAATAGAGAAAATAAAAGTTGGTGATATCCGCGATTTCAGAAACTTTATGGGCGCTGTTATAGACAGAAACACGTTTGAAACAATAAAGAAATGCATTGAAGATGCCCAAAATTCCCCGGACGCGGAACTGCTCTGCGGCGGCTGTGACGACAGCGTTGGATATTTCATTCACCCAACGGTGATTTTAGCTAAGAAAAAAGAATATAAGTCAATGATTGAAGAAATATTCGGTCCCATACTGACAATATTCGTCTATCCAGATGAAGAAATGGATCAGATGATTAAATATTGCGACAGTTCCACGCCCTACGCTCTTACAGGTGGGATTTTTGCTAGAGACAGGGACGTTATTGTCAAAATGGAACGTATGCTCAAATATTCTGCCGGAAATTTCTATATAAACGACAAACCCACAGGGGCAGTTGTGGGGCAACAACCTTTTGGCGGCGCTCGCGGCTCAGGAACCAACGACAAGGCCGGCGGCATTTTGAACCTTTACCGCTGGATGAGCGTTTGCACGGTTAAGGAGAACTTTAATCCGTCAACGGATATAACTTATCCGTTTATGTTGGAAGAATAATAATTTTAAAGCGGAAGGATTTGTCCTTCCGCTTTATTGTATTGTTTTTAGAAAACCACCAGCTATGCTGGTGGATAGAAGCTTAAAGCTATGG
>CAYLSP010000004.1:0-17395 GCA_964385935.1 uncultured Defluviitaleaceae bacterium | reverse complement strand
ATTACAGTTTACCATATTTTAGGGAGATAAGCTGAAATTTATGAAACGGACGTGAGGGCACGCCACGTTCGTTTCATAAACATGCCAAAACTTTTGAGAGTACGAAATCATCAAGCAGTGTAGCAAGAAAGTTACCTTTAACACTTGGCTTTTTAGGAAGTGTAAATAAATAACGCTTTAGGCTAATACAGCCAATTTGGGGAATGCGTTTCTTATGACCGTTTTCGGACAAGATTTTTTTCCCGTGCTACGAATTGCTTTGCCATCTACTGCGATTATTTCACCTATATCGTGGGCGTTTTCACGCATAATATCCGATATTGCAAGCCCAACAGAATCACCATTATCCATGTTCAATATGCGGTTTAGCGTTGGTTTAGACGGATATCTTTTTATGCCGTAATGTTCGCTGTAAAAGTCTATCTTCTTTGTTAAACACAACGTCATTTCCGCATGCTCCGTTATGCCACTTACAACTGCACCCATGAGGTGATGTGCTAAATTTATGAAACGAACGTGAGGCAAGGCAATGCAAATCTGCAAGTTCCTCTTTTTGAAAATATTCTTCATTAGCTTAAACATTATAGAATATTTCTAATTTTTATTGGTAGTTTGTTTAATCAATTGATTACCTAAAACTGTAACTCCGGCGATTAAAATCCCCTGAATTACTCCTTCATAGTTAAAGCCTACAACAAACAATCCTCCCACAATACCAACTGCCAAAAGTATCCATGGGATTAGCCAATCGCTTATCTTGGGGGTTGATTTTAAAAATGCTCCTATGACATACAGCACAGGTACTAATATTAGTGCCTTTTCTACAAGATAGCTTAAAAAATCCATCTGAAACATCCTTTCTTAAATCAATTCTGATTACTATAGGGATTGTCTTACATCAAATTAAAGTCAAGCCACTATATTTAATACTATGCATAGATAGCTTAAATGAACACAAAATTAGAATAAAATGTTAGCCACCCAAACTTCTCACTTAAAAATAGAACCATACTTCAATTCAACACCATTTAACGGCGCAAAAAAATCTGGGCTGTTTTCGTTTATTGAATTTGTGGCAACCCTGCCGTTAGACATGGAAGAATGAATTATTGTATCATTTCCTGCATAAATCATGACGTGACCGGGACTGTAAATTAGATCTCCTTTTTTTAGCTTCTCCTTTTCTATTTCAGTAACAGGAAAGCCTTCAGGAATTTTTGCGTCTCTGTAAATATATGCTCCGTTTAACATATAGCTCATAAATGCAAGCCCCGAACAATCTATGCCAAGAGATGTTTTCCCACCCCAACGATATTGGATATTAAAAAATAATAAAGCCGCGTTTACAATGCCGTTCCGCATTTGCTCTTCATTATCTGTTTCGTTGAAAAGCTTTATCTCCATTTTGCAAACCAAATTTTTCTTAACAAATCCCTCATGTCCGCTTAAAAGCTGGACTTTCAGAAAGCCGTCTTTTTCTTCCAAAACATGCAGCCTGCTTCCTGAAAACACAGTGATGATTTCCAGTGATTTATAAGTCGGCAAAGGAAGGATGTCGGCAGACTGATTTACTACATAAAAACAGTCTTTATAAATCCCTTCTGTTAAGTCCCCTTTTTTTACATATCCATAATACCGATACTTTGTCTCTATGTAATAAAAATCCCCTTCTTCTCTTAAAACCTTAACTTCCCATCCATATAAGAGCTCATCAGAAATAGAAGTGTCTCCTATCTCATTGTACAGCTTTGCAATTGGCTTATTTACATAAAACATTAAACCGCCTCCCTTTCTTTCAAATATATTGCTCAATATGTCAAATAATGTTATCATAAAATATACTGTTAGCCTCAAAAATTGAAAGAGGTGATCCCCCTGATTACAAAAGTAAAAAGCGGCGCGATTTCAGGCGTTGAGGGCTTTATTGTGGAATGTGAAGCAGATGTTTCAAATGGCCTTCCGTCATTTGATATAGTTGGGCTTCCCGATTCTGCCG
This sequence comes from uncultured Defluviitaleaceae bacterium, assembly GCA_964385935.1. GTDB lineage: Bacteria > Bacillota > Clostridia > Lachnospirales > WRAX01 > CAYLSP01. Next base: position 15,399 of record CAYLSP010000004.1, on the reverse strand, counting down.
TTAAAGAATCCAGAGAGAGAGTCCGAACAGCCATAAAAAATTCAGGCTACCTTTTTCCGGTGAAAAAAATTACTATAAATTTAGCTCCGGCCGATGTTAGAAAAGAAGGACCGTCTTTCGACCTTCCAATAGCCGTCAGTCTTTTGTGCTGTATGGGGATTATTAGACAAAGCGCCATAACAGACACCTTCATTGCAGGAGAACTGTCTCTGGACGGCAATATCCGTCCTGTATCTGGGATTTTGCCGCTTGTTTACGGAGCATTTAAGAACGGAATAAAGAAATGCATCGTGCCCTATGAAAACCGTGAAGAAGCCGCTATTGTAGACGGTATTTCCGTTTTTGCCCCAAGAAATTTAAAAGAGCTTATCGGGCATTTTGATAACAGACCGCTTCCGCAATTTTCAATAGACGTTCTAAGCCTGATGGAAGCTTCAAGAATAAGGGACAGCCTTGATTTTGCCGACGTTAAAGGACAGCAGAACGTAAAGCGCGCCCTTGAAATAGCCGCCGCCGGAGGTCATAACGCGTTAATGACAGGCCCGCCCGGCTCAGGAAAAACTATGATGGCGAAAAGGCTTTCTTCGATTTTGCCGACGCTTTCCCTAACTGAAAGCATTGAAGTTACAAAAATATATTCCGTGTCAGGTCTTTTGGGGGAAAAGAAGTCGCTTATATCCGTTAGACCTTTCAGGTCGCCCCACCACACAACTTCCTATGCCGCGTTGACTGGAGGCGGCAGAAATCCAAAGCCCGGAGAAATAAGTCTTGCTCACAAGGGCGTACTTTTCCTGGACGAACTGCCTGAGTTTCAAAAAAATTCACTGGAGGTTCTGCGCCAGCCCATGGAGGACGGATTTGTCACTGTTTCAAGGGTTCAAAACACATTGACATATCCGTCAGAGTTTATGCTGATAGCCGCCATGAATCCATGTCCCTGCGGTTATTACGGCGATGGAGATCGTTGCCGCTGTTCTCTGCCCGAAATCAGTAAATATCTCGGAAAAATTTCAGGTCCTCTTCTTGACAGAATAGACATACATATAGAAGCTGCAAAGGTTGACCTAGAAGATTTAGGAAAATCCCAAAAGGCGGAGTCTTCTGAAACGATTAGAAAGAGGGTTGAAAAAGCTAGGGAAATCCAGAAAAACCGCTATGAAAACGACGGATTAATAAATTCCAGACTAAGTTCATCCCAAATTGAAAAATATTGCGAATTAACTCCGGCAGGTGATAAAATATTAAGAAAGGCCTTTGACGTTATGAACCTTTCGGCAAGGGCCTATCACAAGATTCTTAAAATAGCAAGAACAATCGCCGACCTTGACGACGAAACAAACATTTCTGAAAAACATATAGCCGAGGCCATACAATACAGAAGCATTGACAGAAAATATTGGCGATAACGGGGGATTATGATGGAACTAACCATAGAACAGAAGGCCGCTGTTTATGAAAAAGGCGATATATTAGTATCTGCGGCGGCAGGAAGCGGGAAAACCGCTGTCTTGGTAAAGCGTATTATTAACTTAATAACAAAGGACGAGCCTGTTGATATGGACAGGCTTTTAGTCGTTACGTTCACAAACGCCGCCGCTGCCCAGATGAAACAGCGCCTTAGAAAGGCCCTTAAAGAACAGCTTTTGTCTGACCCCGAAAATGTTAATTTAAACCGGCAAATGTCCCTTATAAATCAGGCTCAGATTACAACGCTTCACTCCTTTTGTCTCACTATAATACGGCGCTTTTTTTACAAGGCAGGGGTTGACCCACAGGCGAGAACCCTTGACCAGACGGAGAGCGATATTATTAAAGCTCAGGTTATAGAAGAGCTTTTTGAGGGGCTTTATGAGAGTCAGGATGAGGGGTTTTTAAAGCTTGTTGCCTGTTATAGTCAGGGCGTTGAGGATACGGCTTTACAAAATATTGTCCTAAAGCTTCACAGCTTTACGAGAAGCTGTCCCGACCCGAAATCATGGCTTAGTAAACAGCAAGATGAAGAGTTTGAAAATTCAATTTGGTATCAAAGCTTTGTTTCTTCAATTGAAGAAGAGATAAAAAACGGACTTTCTTTTTGCGAAAAGGCTTTAAGTCTTTCAAGAGTTTTCCCCGAGCACAGCAAGCTTTTTCAGACAATAAAAAGCGATTATGAATTTTTTATTAATTTAGCAGATAATATAAGCCATTTACAAAACTTTTTCGTATTATTAAAAGTCAGTTTGCCAAAATTCCCTGCTTTTACGAAAAAAGAGGACCCGAATCTTAGGGATATACGGGACGAAATCAAAGAAATAAGAGATAGGGACATAAAAGGCTCTTTGAAAACCATAAAGGAGATACTTTTTAAGGACATTGATTCGCTGAAAAAAGATTTCTTGGAGTTAAGAGAAACGGTTCATGATTTATCGCGGCTTGTTCTTTCGTTTTCCGAACTTTATCAAAACGAGAAAAAACGCCGGAATGTCGTTGATTTTTCCGATTATGAGCATATGTGCCTTGAAATACTCTATGAAGATTTAGAAAGTCAAACTCTGACGAAAGAAGCCTTAGAAATCAGAGACGGCTTTTACGAAATCCTCATTGACGAATATCAGGATATAAATGCCGTTCAGGAACTTATTTTAACTGCCGTTTCAGGCAGAGACGGCGTGAAAAACCGTTTCATGGTTGGGGATATAAAGCAGAGCATTTATAAATTTCGTCTGGCTGACCCATCCATTTTTACAAAGAAATATGAAAGTTTTCCGTTGCTTGGAAGCGCGGAGGATAGCGAATCAAAGCTAATTAATCTTTCAAAAAATTTCAGAAGCAGGGATTCGGTTTTGTCCTCTGTGAATTTTCTTTTTACAAGAATTATGTCAAAGTCAATGGGGGACATAGATTATGATGAGAGGCAGGCGCTCTATCCCGGAATATCATATCCGCCCGCCGAAACTAATTTTTGTAAAACTGATATTTATATTATAAATCAGGCGCAAAACGCCGAAATATATGATAATGGCGAAAATGAAGATAGTGGAGAAAGCGATACAAAATCTGACTTTGAGAAGACAAAGGAACTGCTTGAAGAATATTCAAAATTTGAGCTTGAAGCAAGACTTTGCGGCGAAAAAATTCGACAGATGATTGACTCGGGGCAGACGGTTTTTGTCGATGGAATAACAAGGCAGGTTCAGTATTCAGATTTTGTGATTTTATTGCGTTCGCCGTCAACTACATCTGAAATTTTTGAGCGTGAGTTGAAACGTCTTTACATACCGTCTCTTTCAGGGATTTCCGGGGACTATTTCAGCGCATATGAGGTAATGACTGTTCTAAATCTGCTTTCTATAATAGATAATCCCAGACAGGACATACCCCTGATTTCTGTTCTCTACTCCCCGATTTTGGGGCTTAGTGCCGACGAGCTGGTTAAAATAAGTGCCTATGGCAGTGGGATTTTTTATGAACGGTCAATTAACTACGCTGAAACCTTTCAGGACGAAACGGCTTTAAAGCTTAAATCCTTTTTTGAAAATCTTTCGGCTTGGCGGGAAAAGGCTGTTTTTATGCCTGTTAATGAGCTTATTTGGGATTTATATGAATCAACAGGCTATTTTGAAGCCGTTGCCGCAATGGAAAATGGGGTGGCAAGGCAGAAAAATTTGATTACTTTATTTGAAAAGGCCTGTGCCTATGCTGAATCTAACTTTTCGGGGCTGTTTAAATTCATTATCTACATGGACGAACTAAAAAAGAAATCCGCGCCGGAAGCTCCGCCCTCTGCGTCTGAAAGCGGAAATTTCGTCCGGATTATGAGCATACATAAAAGCAAGGGGCTTGAATTTCCTGTGGTTTTAGTCTGCGGTCTCGGCAAACAGGCGAATTTGATGGATCTTTCAAACCCTGTTCTGGCTCATTCAGAACTTGGTCTGGGACTTATGCACTATGACCTAGAAAGACGGATTAAAAGCGAAACGCTGAAACGAATGGTTATAAAACAAAAACTCCGGCAGGAAATTTTGTCAGAGGAACTGAGGATTTTATACGTTGCTCTTACCCGCGCTAAAGAAAAACTTATTTTAATCGGAACTCTCAGCGATTTTAATAAAAGTTTTGAAAAATTTTCGGGGAATGATAAAGAAAAGGTTTCGCCGAACTTGCTTTTGAAATCCTCGATCGGTCTGGAGTGGTTTTTAGGGGCTTTAATAAACGGCGGTTATGAAAAATCCTCTGATGAAATAAAGAAGCTTTTTAATATTGAAATAATTTCAAAGAGCGATTATATTAAATCAGAGAAAATGAGTGCCGTTTCTAAAATTAAACTTTATGACAGGCTGTTAAATATTCCATTAAATTCTAATTTAAGCGGAAAGCGGGAAGAGGTTGAAAAAAGCTTGTCATTGCAGTATTTATACGAAAAAGCATCCTATATTCCGTCAAAACTTTCCGTTTCAGAAATTAAGAGAATGTATTATAATCTTATTATGGGAGACGGCGATAACGATGAAAGCCAAAGTAAGGCCTCAAAGCCCATAATATTTGAAAAGCCCTCATTTATGTCCCAAAGACCCCCAACAGCCTCAGAAATCGGTCAGGCAACTCATGGGGTTTTAGAGCATATCCCTCTTGAGCCAATTAGTCGGGACGGACTTAATTCTCTGATTGATGAACTTAGGGAAAGTGGGAAAATAAGCGAGGAAGAAGCCCTTATTGCCGACAGGGAAAGTATTTTTGGCTTCATCCAGTCAGAAATTTTTAAAAGAATGATGGATTCAAAAGCAGTTTGGAGGGAATATCCTTTTATTATGAAAATAGACTCAAAAGAGCTTTTTTCTGAGGAAGGGGGATTCGTCCTTGCTCACGGAATAATTGACTGCCTTTTTGAAGAGCCGGAGGGGCTTATCCTTCTGGATTACAAAACAGACCGCTTTCCTGATTCAAGAAAACAGGAAGTTGTTGACGGTTACAGAACCCAGCTTAATTTATACAAAAGGGCTGTGGTTGAAAGCATGGGAAAAGATGTTGCCCAGTGCATACTTTATTTTTTATCACGGGGCGAATACATAATTTTATAAGGAGATTTCATATGAAGAACAAAATATCTGCGCTTTTTCTAATATTAATGTTTATCCCGGTTTTGGTTATTTCAGGCTGTACAGAACAAAATATCAAAAGAGTTACTGAGTCTACAGCGAACGGCGAATTTGCATACTCATTTCCTGAGACCTATAAGGTCAGCGAGGCTTTTACAGAAGAATGGGATTTGGCCATGGTTGACACGACCAACAACCGTAATTTTTTCCTTTTCTTCTATCCCACCGAAGAGGTTAACGGTTATGACAAAGAGTATGTTTTGGACTTTCACGTTAATGAAATGATTAATAATACAAGCGCGGAAATGATTAAGGAAATTTCTGAAAAGAATCTTGCTATAAAAGTGTATAAAAATGTTCAAGAAGATGTTTCTATGGCCAGCTTTCTGTCTATTTTAGAAGTTGATAAAGGTTATTTATTCACTCTCCAGACATGTCCTCTTGATGACATTGAAAAAAGCGAACCAGAATTTTTGGAAATTGTAAAAAGCGTAAAGGAAAATGCGGATGAATAATAAACTTAAAAAGTTTTTGTTTATATCCATATGCATAATTATCGCTTCTTCTGTAAATTTGTCCGGCTGTGATTTAAATTCGGTTTTTTTTGAAGAGAGCCCGACACCGCTTGTTCAGTATAATGAAGAGGACTACGTATTTGACTTTTATGACGATTACGACTCTTCGGAAGACACTATTTTTATAACACAGGAAGAGGCTCTTTCGGACTATTACGAAATGTGGAACTTATTAGAAGAAAACTATCCTTTTTTTGGCGTTGCCAGCCGTATGTATGGCGTTGACAAAAATGAAGTAAAATTCTATTACGAAATAATTATTAAAAGATTTGAGCCAATGCCCGTTAGCCTTTTCCATTACATAATTAATGACTGTCTCTATGAATTTAAAGGTTTGGGGCATTTAAACACCATTTATCCCGAGGAATATTTATTTTACTGCGATGCCTATTCTGATGAGGAGGACGGAACAAAACTTTATCCTATGCAATACGATACCCTTCATAATGAAAGGGTTGAATATGTTTATGAGGAACTGATGCCCCCTGATGCCAGAGAAAATTTTGACGAATATTTATGGTCCATAGAAAACGGGGATTCTGCAAACGTGGAATTTAAACTGTTGTCAAATACCACGGCCTATATGAAAATTCTGTCCTTTGAATATAACTATAATGACGTTGACTATGAAAAAATAATGAAATTTTATAGAGATATAAACGGCTATAAAAATTTAATAATTGATTTGACTGAAAACGGTGGGGGAAGCGATGCCTATTGGGTGGACAATATAGTTGCACCCAACATAGATTCATCTTTAGAAACCACGGATTATTCCATGGCAAAAGGCGGTAGTCTCAACAAGAAATACTTCGAGAGCCTTGAAATGATGGATTTTAAAACGCCGAAAAAGGAAGTTTCCGGATTTGAAAGTCTTAACAAAGAAGATTTTAGCCATATGGACATGGTTTTCTCCTGGCTGGTTGGAGTTGACCCTGCTGGAAAGAAAAAAATGTTTGACGGAAAGATATACATACTGATGAATGAAAACGTTTATTCGGCTTCTGAAAGCCTTGTTATGTTTTGTAAAAAAACAGGCTTTGCAACATTAGTGGGCACAAATTCAGGCGGTGACGGCGGCGGCATAGACCCGGTTTTGGCAAATTTAAAAAACAGCGGAATGTTGTTAAGATATTCGCCTCTTTACACCATGAACCCGGACGGAAGCAACAGTGAGGAATACGGAACAGAGCCTGATTATTTGTGCAATGAGGGAGAAGAGCCTATAGATGCCTGCAAACGTGCCATTGATCAGGGGTTTTATGTAAATGCTGCTGCATATAAGGCTTCGTGAAATAAAGCTAAAAATTTACTTTTATAAAGCCTATAAAATATGATATAATTATTATACTAATATAAGGAGGTTTTATCATGGCAGTTATAAAGGAGGGCATTCGCGAGAGTGCCGAAAATACAATTGACTTTGGAGATTACTCCGTTGTTGCAAAGCTTAAAGTTGATAACTTTGAATCAGGCGGAGATGTTTATAAAGTAAAGACACATAACGAAATTACAAGACTTGAAAAAAATGGCAGTATGATTTATGAATCAGTACCGGGTTCCGCTGTTTTCGGATTCAGCGTTTCAGAAAAGCTTATTAAGTTTGGTGCTGAGGGCATTGGAAACACTCAGATTACTCTGGAACTTGAGCCTCAGACGGATTATAAAATTCATATAGATAACGTTTATGCTGATAAGGCGAGAACCAACATATCCGGCAAAATTATTTTCAGCGTGGATCTGAATGACCAGCTTCAAAATATTAAAATAGAAAAGGTTATCTAATGCCGAAGCCATTAAAAACATATTATGTCTGCAATGACTGCGGGCATAAATCATTAAAATGGGTTGGTCGCTGTCCATACTGCGGCAATTTTAACACAATGAACGAGGAGACAGAGAGACCCTCATCTTCTAATTTTAAAACTCAAAAGGCGGAGTCGCTTAAAACTCCGTCTTTTTCCATTGCAAATATAAATGATAATGAGCCTGAAAAGAGAATACCTACGGGAATCGGCGAACTTGACCGGGTTTTGTCGGGAGGTTTTGTTGAAGGAAGCTTCACTTTAGTAGGCGGCGAGCCTGGCGTTGGAAAATCAACTCTTATTTTACAGCTTTGCCAACAAGTGGCGGCACAGGGGAAAAAAATACTCTATGCCTCAGGTGAGGAGTCCGTTCGCCAGATCAAAATGAGGGCCAACCGCCTTAATGTAAATTCAGACAACATATTTTTATTGTCAGAAACTTCTCTTGATTCAATAATCGCTAATGCAGCGGAAATAAAGCCGTTCCTTCTTGTTATTGACTCCATACAGACTGTTATAAAGGCCGATATTTCAAGCGCCCCCGGAAGTATAACTCAAGTCAGAGAATGTGCCGCCGAGCTAATGAGGCTTGCTAAATTGGAGAACATCTGCGTAATAATAATAGGTCACGTCACTAAGGAGGGAAATATCGCTGGCCCTCGTATGCTAGAGCATATGGTGGACACAGTGCTTTATTTTGAAGGAGAGCGTCATGCCGGTTACAGGCTCATTCGGGCCGTAAAAAACCGCTTTGGTACTACGAATGAGATAGGCATGTTTGAAATGAGGGACGAGGGGCTTAAAGAAATCGGCAACCCCTCCGAATATATGCTTGCGGGAAGACCTATTGGCGTTTCCGGCTCAGTGGTAACATGTACCGTTGAGGGAACGCGCCCAATTTTGACGGAAGCACAGGCACTTGTTAATTTTACCACATTTGGTAATCCAAGAAGAATGTCCGCGGGAGTTGACTTAAACCGCGTTATTATGATTATCGCGGCTTTAGAGAAAAGGGGCGGGCTGAAACTTGCCGAGCAAGATATTTACATAAACATAGCCGGAGGCATTAAAATAACCGAGCCTGCTGCCGACGCCGCTATTGCCGCCGCCGTCATTTCAAGCTATAAAAATAAGGTTATTGACCCTCACACTATGATATTCGGCGAAACGGGACTTACCGGGGAAGTTCGGGCGGTGACAATGACAGAGAAAAGAGTTATGGAGGGGGCAAAGCTAGGCTTTAAAACCTGCATAATCCCTGAATCGGGACTGAAAGGGCTGAAACGACCCGATAATATAAAAATTTATGGGATAAGGAATTTGCCGGAACTTATTAATTTGTTATAATAAACACACAGTATTAATATAAAGTGAGTTGGTCTTTAAGTTGAAACTATTATACAAATTTACTATGCTTCCTCTGCTATTTGGTTTTTTTCTAACAATTGTAAGTTTAATTAACATATCAAATAATTCGCTTCCATACTTAGATCCCACACATGAGATGCTTCAAGACCAAATGATACAGCTAAAAAATGCAGAGATATTGCTTTATGTTGGTATTTTTACAATTGTAGTTTCAATAGTTCTGCTTATTTTAGTTAAAATCTTAAAAAACCGAAAGGATTTTTGATTGTGCTATGTTACAAATGAGGTTCTAGACCCACACATAATGATTTTCGGTGACGGCGGCGGGGGAGTCCGAGCCAGTTATATAATTTGGTTAATTGAAATGGGGGACTATTCATTGAGTTGGAAAATATATGCAGTAATATTCTTCTCAACAATTCCTTTTGTTGTACTTATGCGATTCTTGGGAATTAGACCTGAAATAGTTATAATTACAGTGTATATCGTTGCTTTTGGGGGATATATTTTGTGGTGGTGGGTGAAAAATAAAAGACTGGCAAATATTCTGGAAGAAAAATGCGACCCTATGGGATTCATTAAGGCCTGGGAGAAATATAGACTTTTATCGAAGAGGAAAGCATTCCAGAATTTATGTAATCTGAATATTGCAGTAGGCTATTCAGCCGCCGGACAATATGACAATTCCCGCAAAATGTTGGAGACAATCGACTTAGATGTGAAAAATAGTCAGATGTTTAAAATCGCATATCATTTGGCGTGTTTTGCACTTTACATTAATACCTTGGATATACAAAAGGCAACATTTGAATATGAAAATTATATAAAAGAATTTGGAAATAAAGTTACAACCCCCATTGCAAAATATGCTGTTGAAGCATCCATATTAGAATATAACTACATTGTTAATAAAAGCAAGGAAACAGCGAAATTTTACTTAGAACAACTGGATTATCTTTATAATTCTTATAGCACAAAATTAAGCAAGCGGATAAAGCTTAATACTCTATACAATAAAGCATGTCTTGAACTAGAGTTAGGAAATACTGATGAAGCTATTAAAAATTTTAAAATAGTAATAAAGAACGGTAACGGTCTAATAATAGTTGAAAAATCAAAGTTACAGTTAAGAATGTCAGAAAACCAATTAAAAGAATAGCTAGAAATGGGGGGAGCAATGACGGCATTGAAAGAAAGTAAAATTAAGATTGTTTTATTCATACTAATTTTCAACATATTGTGGTTGGGTCGAGTGTTCCTAATACCTAGGGCGCAATCCGAAGAATTTAATTTTTTACTTTCTGTTTTATTAAAATTTCTAATTTTTGTGGTATTCCCATATCTGTATGTTAAATTTTGTTATAGGGAAAACCCTCTGGAAATACTAAAGTTAAATATGAATTTAAGAAAGGGTATTTTGTACGGCATAGCAGTTTCTGCTATTATTCTTTTATTAGCTATAATCGTTTATTTATTCTCAGAAGAAAATATGCATCTTAAAGGGCTTAGCGCTAAAGACCTATTTATTATTTTTATATTCGCAAGTTTTATGGAAGAAATAACATTTAGGGGACTTATCTTAGGAAAACTTGAACAGCTACTGGGATTTAGAATAGCCAACATACTGACATCACTACTATTTACATTTATACATATGCCCCAGTCTATAGCAAGCGGTACAGTTTTTACACGTGTGGTTTTAAGTTCGCTTATCATTATATTTGTTTGGAGTATTATAGATGGATTTATTGTTAAAAAGTCTAGTTCACTATGGGCGGCAATTATAGTACATGGGATATGGGATTCCGCTGTACATATATTAGGATTTTAGCTGTAATTGTCATGTATCCACAAATGTGATACAATAGACAAATAGTATTTATATTTATAAATAGGGAGGATAAATATGATTGTTTTAGTATTAAAAATTGAAGTAAAAGAGGGCAAGAAAGAAGAATTTTTAAAAGTTGCAGAGCTTCTTGTCGAGGGTTCCCAAAAGGAAGATGGTAATATTGAGTATAATATTTATCAGGATCTCGATGATGAAAACACAGTTGCCTTTATTGAGAAATGGAAGGATCAAGAAGCTCTTGACTTTCATGAAAAAACTGAACACTTTACAAATAATATAGACAATTTATTAGCTCTCTGTGCTAAACCGCCCGTTAAAAACCGCTTTGACATAGCTAAATTAGAAAGTTTGTAATTATTTCTTTTTTGAGAGCCTATAGCCCTGATAATAAAAGGATTTTTGCTTTTTTCTGGCTCTATGTCTTAAATACACAAGCAGTATAATGAGCACAATACAGGCTATTATAATAAAAATTGAATACTGAACAGCGTTTAAGTCCCCGTCTGAAATCACGAGGGGCTTTTCTCTTGTAAAGGACGCGGTGGTCGCCTCCTGATTAAAGACTTCCTGCTCCGATTTCTGCAAAGATGACGTTAAATCAGGGGGCTTTGAAGCGGGTGTGGGAAGTGGGTCGTTAACAGAGTCTGACGCTATTAAATCCCCTTCGGCGATTTTCACTCCTTCATATTTCATTGCCACTTTTCCTATTACATCGCCCTTAGCCACAGGGGCGTAAACAGTCTCGGGGATTATAATTTCTTTTTCAACCTTTTCTTTGTCAATTACGTTTGGTATCAGGGAAAGAACGTCTTCTCCTGCAACGGCATAAACACTTCCGCAGGTGAGTCCTGTTCCGCCGCCTTCTGCCTGATATAGAACCTCAACGGTTTTGAGCCTGTCGCCTTTTTGCAAAAGACTGCTCTGTTTATAAAGGGGGAAGGTATAGTTATATAAAATTTTAGTGTCCACATAGTTTTGATAGCGTTCGTCATGCATGACGCTACAAACGATTTCCGCATCACCGTTTTTTCCATAGGTCACAAGAGTGTAGCCTGCTTCGTCCGTGAAGCCGGTTTTTCCGCCCACAACCTCAGGAACATAATATTGACTGCCAACCGCTATAGTCTGGTTTGTATTTTTTATTGGCAGAACTTCCTCGTGTTTTTCCCTTACAGGAATTTCATATGTTGGTGTTGAAGCCAGCTTAACGAATTTGTCATACTTTATGGCCTCTTTCATAATAAGCGCCATATCGTAGGCGGTTGTATAATGGTTTTCATTATGAAGTCCGTGAGGGTTTGTAAAGTTCGTGTTGAGACAGCCCAGGGCTTTTGCCTTTTCATTCATCCTAGCCGCAAATTGTTCTGTGGTTCCCGCCACATGCTCAGCCAAACCCATGGCCACTTCATTAGCGGAGGCCAGCATCAGGGCATAGAGAGCGTCTTCAATAGAAAGAGTTTCGTCAACGTCCATTGCTATGTTTGAGGAATTTGGTTCAAGATTAAATACGGCGTTTTCAGACATGATTATTCTTTCAGAATAATCCCCGCCCCGCTCTTCAACATATTCAATGGTTAAAAGGGCAGTCATAATCTTTGTGATACTTGCCGGAAACAGCTTTTTATGCATGTCCTTGTCAAAAAGAACAACGCCTGTCCTAACGTCAAGAACAGCGGCAGATTGCGCAGTTATGGAAATCTCATCCTTATTTTGGACTTCCTCCGTAATATTTTGCAAATTATTATTCTCAAGAGCATTTGTTATGGTAAAATTAGACGCAATAGTGTATAATACAATCATCAATAAAATAGTCTTTTTTATCATGGTTAAGTTCCTTTCAAAATAGTCTCAAGTTGGTTAATTATACCACAAATTTATGTATTTTTTTGTGGAAAGTTGGGAAAAACTTGAATTTTAATTTAAAGAAAAATTTGCCAATGATTATTATTGCCACAATAGTCGTTGCTTTATTCGGAACTTGGTACTTAACTTACAATGTTAATAAAAAAATCATAATTCAAGGGGCGGCAGACGCGCTCCCAAAGAAAATTTCTTTTGAAACTCCAAAACCCGAAATAACCGTTTCTGAAATACCGGCTTTTTCAGAGATTTTTCCCGAGCCGTCTGCTCCTGAACGGTCTCAAATTCCTGAACCGTCAGAATTACCTGAGGTTCTAAAGGACGGAAAAATAAATATAAATACTGCCGGAATTGAGCTTTTGAAAAGTCTGCCGGGAATCGGCGAAAAAATTGCTCAGTCTATAATAGAATACAGAAATGAAAACGGGAGTTTTAAAAGCATTGAGGAAATTAAAAACGTTCCGAGAATTGGAGAAGCTACTTTTCAAAAGCTGAAGAACCTGATATATTGCGGCGACAATTAATCTTACAACATTTAGTTGGTGGGGTTTGTATCTAGAATGATAGGGGGTTTTAAAAATGAGCCATAAAATTCTTGTTGTTGATGATGAAAAACTCATAGTGAAAGGGATAAAATTTTCCCTTGAACAAGATGATATGGAAGTGGATGTTGCCTATGACGGAGAAGAGGCAATTAATTTAGCGAAAAAAAATGAATATAGTCTTATTGTTCTGGACGTAATGCTTCCAAAGCTTGACGGTCTTGCCGTATGCCAGCAAATCAGGGAATTTTCCTCAATCCCGATAATTATGGTAACGGCAAAGGGCGAGGACATGGACAAAATTATGGGGCTTGAAAACGGCGCAGATGACTATATTACAAAACCCTTTAACATATTAGAGCTTAAAGCCAGAATAAAGGCCATTTTAAGAAGAAGCGTCAGAAAGGTTTCAGATCCATCTCCAAAATCAAATAACTCCTTAAAGGCCAGAGATCTTGAAATAGAGAAGGATTCAAGGCTAACTACAATAAACGGCTCAGAGGTTAATTTAACGGCCAAGGAATTTGATTTGTTAGAGCTTTTTATGGAAAATCCGGGGAAAGTTTACTCCAGAGAGAATTTATTAGATACCGTGTGGGGTTATGACTATCCCGGAGACGTTAGAACCGTTGACGTTCATGTAAGAAGGCTTAGGGAAAAAATAGAAGAAAACCCCAGCGACCCTAAATATATTCACACAAAATGGGGAGTTGGTTATTATTTTAAATAGAATAAAAAAGCTTTTCCAAGGCTTTGGAAATCTAAGGTGGCAGCTTTTTTACACCTATTTGTTATTGGGCTTTCTGCCTCTGCTTTTTTATGCCATTATCGTTTCCACCTACATGGAAAAATACTTTTTAGATAAAAAGGACATTGAACTGAAAAACTATGCGAACCAGATTGCCACGGGCATAACTCATCTTGACTTAGTTGACGAGGTTAAGCGTCCCCTGCTCGAATCCATAATAGAGGGAAAAAACCCACAGGGCTACAGGATTATTATTGTGGATACAATGGCGTTGGTGGTTAGCGATATAAATAAAAACGCCGTCGGGGCGGGCGATTTAGTAACAAAGTCAGACGTTGGACGCTCATACGCCTATCTTGAAGTTATGGAGGCTCTTAAAGGCAACAACATAGCTACCTTTGACCGCTCACAGGGCATTTTACGCGTTGCGGTTTCCATATTCGAGGGGAAAGAAGTTATCGGAGCGGTTTTTATATCAACGCCGGTAACGGAAATAACAACAATTTTGACTGATGTAAACCAACAGCTTTTGTTTTTTTCAATCCCTCTTGCCATAGCAATAATTATTTTAGTCTCCATTATTTCTAGACTTATAATTGAGCCTATGAGAAGGGTTTTGGACGTGGTTAAAAAAATGACCGCAGGACATTTGAACCAGAGGATTCCTGTCCGAGGACACGGGGAATTTGCGGAATTGGCTGAGGCCTTTAACGACATGTCCATAAAGCTTGAACAGGTGGATATGACAAGAAACGAATTTGTTTCAAACGTTTCTCATGAGCTGAAAACACCCCTTAGTTCAGTAAAAGTCCTTTCAGAAGCCCTTTTGTTTCAGGAAAATGTTGAGGAAGCTACTTATCGCGAATTTTTAGAGGACATTTGCTCAGAAGTTGACAGAATGACAACAATAGTAAACGAACTGCTGGCTCTTGTTAAGCTTGACAGAACTGAAAATCCATTAAATATAAAACCTACAAATGTAAACAAAATGGTGGAAGAAATTTTGAAAAGGCTAAATCCTTTGGCTGAACTTAGTCAAATTGAACTTATTTATGAAGACAGTAAGCCTGTTAACATAGACGCGGACGAAATGAAACTTAGCCTTGCTATTTCAAACCTTGTGGAAAATGGTATAAAATATACGAATCCCGGAGGCTCTGTTAAAATAATCATTGACGCGGATCACCAGAACGCATTTATAACCATTTCGGACACGGGCATTGGAATTGATGAGGATGACCAGAAAAAAGTCTTTATTAGATTCTACCGTGTGGATAAAACAAGGGATAGAGAAACAGGCGGAACAGGTCTTGGGCTTTCTATAACACATAAAACAGTCCTGCTTCATAACGGCTCTATAAAGCTTACGTCAAAACCCGACGAAGGCTCAACTTTTGTTGTCAGACTGCCTATTCATCAGGGAAACCAGCCTGAATAAAATTTAGATTAGGAAGATTTTTATGAGGAAGTATAATTCAAAAAAATTCATGAAAACTTTAAGTACCATTCTCGTAGCCGCTATCGTACTGATTATTACGGTCAGCGCTATTTTGATTTTCTTTTCAAACAGCTCT
>CAYLSP010000003.1:0-17721 GCA_964385935.1 uncultured Defluviitaleaceae bacterium | reverse complement strand
GACTACCTTGAGAGTCAGGAGATTGAGCTCTGGCCATAGCAAGCGCTCCTCTAAAATGGTGAAGATGACGGTCTATTTCCATGCCGAATTTTCCGCCCCAGATACTCTCTCCGCCCATCCCGTTTCCAAGGGGATCGCCTCCCTGAATCACAAAGCCCTCGATAACCCGGTGGAAAATAGTATTTTTATAATACCCGCTGTTGGCATGACCTTTAAAGTTTTCAACAGCTTTTGGGGCGTATTGTGGAAATAGTCTGACTTTTATGTCTCCTAAATTTGTTGAAATAACAACTATTTCCTCACCTTTTTTGGGCGGTGCTAACTGGTCTATTTCCGCATTATCCGCGGTAACTTTAACAGTTGTGGTTGAGTTATCCCATTCAACAGTGCAACCTACGCTTTCCAGAACTGCCCTAAAGGGCAACATTGTCCTTCCATTAACAATTTGAGCCGGAATGTCCAGATCATAACTCTTTCCATTTGTTGTAAAGTTGGATTGTCCGACTGTAATGATGACAATATTTACTCCGTTTGACAGGGTGGCTGTGCCTGTATTCTGATCCCAGCTAACTGTATAACCAAGCTGTTCAAATACACCACGCACGGGCACAAGTGTCCTGTCCTCCACAATTACCGGCTTTTGATCTTCAAAACTCACTAGCTTGTTGTTTACTTCCACATTTACAGTTTTGTCATCAGCACTTATTATGGAGACATTAAGCGCCATTGAGGCGGCTATTACCAAAATAGGTAAAACAGTTTTTAACGCTCTAAATCTTTTCATTACAACAACCCTCTCGTTATATTTTGCCGGAAATATCCTCTTCTCCGTCCTCCATATCCATAACATGAATAATAACTGATTGAATCCTTTTATTAAGAACTTCATTAACTTTAATCGAGAGGTTCTCAAATGTAATTTCAGGCTTTTCGTCATTTTCGGGTATGTGCCCGATTTGACTTATTATAAAGCCACTCAGGGTTTCATAATCGTCAATTGGAAGCCTTATTTTGAACTTTTCTGCAATTTCTGAAAGAGGGGTTGAACCCAGAATCCTGAAGGTTGATTCGTCGATATCTTCAATTTCCTGAGCTTCTTCTTCGTCATACTCGTCAAGGATATTCCCCATTATTTCCTCAATAAGGTCTTCCATGGAAACAATTCCGGCTGTTCCCCCGTATTCGTCAACCACAATTGCCAGATGCACTTTAGCTTTCTGCATTTCTTCAAACAACTCATCGCCGCTTTTAGATGACGGTACAAAATAGGGCTTTCTTAAAAGCTCCGTCAAATTTATTTCCTTGCCTATGTTCCCATCCTGAAATATATAATAAAATAAATCTCGGATATACAAAATACCGACAATATCATCTATGCTGTCTTTATAAACAGGAATTCTCGAATATTTTGCGTTAATACAGGTTTTAATTATCAGATCGTTGTCCGCATCAACAGGCAGAGAAATAATGTCCTTTCTGTGTGTGCAAATATCCTCAGCCGTCTTATCGTTAAACTCAAAAATATTGTCAATATACTCCTTTTCCTTTTCCTCAATAAGTCCACCCTCAGAGACTAAAAGGCGCAGTTCCTCCTCCGTTACATCATCATTTGAAGCGTTGGATTCAACGCCCAAAATTTTTAGAATCCCGCCTGTAACGGCCGAAATGATTTTTACGAAGGGGGTTGCTAAAACGGATACAAACTGTATTGGATGGACGACAATTCCGGAAAGAACCTCTGCCTTTTCCATTGCAATTCTCTTAGGAACCAGCTCACCCAACACCATCATGAAAAATGAAAGCAGGAGAGTAAGCAGGATAATCACAACGATTCTGAGAGTGCCCTGGGCAATCCCTAAATTTAAATTATTAATTAAAAAATTTGTTATAGGCGCGGAAAAGGCTTCAGAAGCATAAATCCCGAAAAAAAGGGTAGTCAACGAAACCCCAATCTGTATCGTTCCCAGAAAGTTATCGGGGCTATTGGCGATTTTAAGTATTGCGGCAGCTTTTTTATCGCCTTCCTCCGCTCGTATAGTCATTTTTGTTTCGTTGATAGAAAGTATAGCAATTTCCGTTGCAGCAAAAAAGGCGTTAACAAAAATCATGCCCAATAGCGCCAAGATACTTTGTAGCAAAAAGAACCATCCTCCAAGGAATACAGTTTACATAAAGTGTTCATAGTTTTTTAGAAGACATCTAAATCCATCTGGTTTGCAAAAAAGCATTGTAAAAATAACAATTTTTCCTCATCGTTGGGATTCATATCCTCTTTAGTAAATGACTTAAGATCATTATATTTATTTAGCAATATATTAGTCGCATCTTCTCTTGAGAAAAATTCTCTACATATATTAGACTTTTCTAATAACTGCTCCATTCCATACTCAAAATTGTCAAAAGCTAAAAAATCTAATTTAAATGGATAGTCTAGCACCAGATCCGCAAGTTTATCTGTAGGATAGGATTTCAAAAGGTCTTCGGGCATCTCGCACATTTCTAATAGTTCAACATATGAAAAACTAGCCCATTCTTTATCCGATGGCAAAATTTTATATGAGAACTCTTCTTTCAAAACTAACGAATCTTTTAAGTTGTCATTAGACTTTACATGTATCAAGAAACCTAATGATGACAAAAGTATCAATGTAAGTATTAAAACCTTTTTATTCACACTAAACTACCTCGCGTAGAATGACATGCTTCATTAAATTAAAGCTGCAATAACGTTTTAGCAATTCCGAAAAATATTAAAAGGCTGAAAGCATCGACAATTGTCGTTATAAGCGGTGCAGCCATAACGGCCGGATCGACTTTTAATGACTTAGCAAGTATTGGCAGAAGCCCGCCCAAAGTCTGTGCTATCAAGACAGTGAAAAGAAGACTCACCGCTACGGTTACGGCTACAAGCTCCTTGCCGGGATATTGAATGGCTATCCTGATAAAATTAAGCACAGAAAGGCTCAGTCCAACAAGAAGGCTCACTCTAAGTTCCTTCCACATAACCTTAAAAAAGTCCTTTATTCTAACTTCTTGAAGCGCCATACCTCTGATTACCATGGTTGAACTTTGGCTTCCGGCATTCCCGCCTGTATCTGTTAGCATTGGTATAAATGTTACAAGAAGCGGAATCGCGGCAATAGCGTCCTCAAAACCAGCCAGAATCGAACCTGTTATCATGGCGGAGAACATCAGTATTAAAAGCCAGGGCAGCCTGTTTTTTGCCAGAGAAAATATGCCCGTTTTCAGATAGGGCTTTTCAGAGGGCAGAATCGCCGCCATTTTCTCAAAGTCCTCCGTAGCCTCTTGTTGAACTACGTCAAAGATATCGTCAATCGTTATAATACCCACTAAACGGTTTTCAGAATCCACAACTGGAATACTCAAAAGGTCATATTTATTGAACTGGTGCGCAACTATTTCCTGGTCGTCCGTTGTTTTAGCAAAAATTATGTTCTTGTCCATTATGTCGCATATTTTTTCTTCATAGGGTGAAAGAAGCAGTTTTCTGACAGAAACCGTGCCTACAAGACTACGCCTGTAGTCTATTACATAACAGGTATAAATTGTCTCCTTATCCATGCCTGTGTTCCTGATTCTTTCAAAGGCGGCAGAAACCGTCATATCGCCCTGCAAATCAATAAATTCCACAGTCATAATACTTCCGGCAGAATTATCGGGAAAATGAAGTAACGTATTTATTTGTGCCCTTGTGTTTTCTTTTGCGTTTGCAAGAACCTTTTTTACAATGCCGGCCGGCATTTCTTCAAGAAAGTCAACGGCGTCGTCCAGATAAAGCTCCTCAATAATATGCGTAATTTCTCTATCGCTCAAAACCTCGATAATTGCCTGTTGTATATCCGAAAAAAGATTAGCAAATACATCAACCGCAAAATCTTTCGGCAACACCCTGAAAACTAAAACGCCTTTCTCAACTTCAAGACTTTCAATATAAGCGGCAACGTCCACAGGATTTTCTTCAGACAACAATTCCCTAAGCGTCCGGAACTGTTTCAGCTCCAGTTTTTCGTTAAATATTCCAAAATCATTCATTTTTCATACCTCCTTTGGGATTTTAGGCATGAAAATGAGAGAAAATGCTCAACAGGCTAGACGCTCTTTAAAATAAAAGAAAGTGACTATAAAAGAGCAAAACGATTCCCTCATAAACATGCCTTTTCTACTTCGCGGGGGAACCGAGTCATTGTTTGCTTCAACCATGGATGTGCTGGCACTGGAATCAACAGAATTTTCCTCTCTCATAAAATCGCCTCCTTTTCGTAAATAAAATAACGTAAGTAGCAAACTTACGTTATCATTCTATCATTTATAAATTTCTATTGCAATAACAATTGCGAAACTTAGCACCGATTAATTTAATGTATTGATTATATCAGACTCCATAATTTCGATTCCGGCAGCCTTCATTCTCTCAACGCCCTCATTTTGCTGGTTCAGGCGGAGAATGACCATTGCACGGCTGGCCTCGGAACGGCTTACAAAGGCGTACATATATTCTATGGAAATACTGAGCTTGTTTAACTTTTCAAGCACTTCGCTAAGCCCTCCGGGTTTGTGTTCAAGAGGAACAGCCACAACCTCAGTGATTTTAACTGCCATGCCCGCGTCTTTAAGAACCTCACAGGCCTTTTCGTCATCACTGACTATAAGTCTCAAAATACCGAAATCAGTTGTATCTGCAATGGAAAGAGCATGAATATTTATGCCGTTTTCTCCAAGAATACGAGTTACTTCGGCAAGTCTGCCTGCCTTGTTTTCAATAAATACAGAAAGTTGTTTAACAAACATAGAAAAGCCCCCTTTTTAATAGTTTAATGAACATTCCCGCGCCTGTCTATAACCCTTTTTGCCTTTCCTTCTGATCTGGCGATGGTTTTCGGCTCAACGAGCCTTACTTTGCAAGATATACCCAATACGCTTTCAATTTGTCTTCTTAATTTCTGTTCGAGACTTTCAATTCCTTTTACGTGGTCTGAGAACATCTCCTGAGAAATTTCAAGCTCCACAGTCATGACATCAAGACTGCCGTCTCTTTCAAGAATAATCTGATAATGAGCAGACAGATTTCCAAAATCAAGCAGAGCCGCTTCAATCTGTGACGGGAACACGTTAACGCCTCTTATTATAAGCATATCATCTGTTCTTCCTGCCGGTTTTGCCATCCTTACATGTGTTCTTCCGCAGGCGCATTTTTCGTAATTAAGAGACGATATATCCTTTGTCCTGTATCTTATTAGAGGAATACCTTCTTTATCAATCGTAGTGAAAATAAGTTCTCCTGCTGTATTATCGGGAAGTCTCTCTTCTGTGTCCGGGTCAATAACCTCAGGTATATAGCAGTCCTCCCAAATATGAAGGCCGTTTTTAAATTCGCAGTCCTGTGAGACAGAAGGCCCCATGATTTCACTGAGACCATAAATATCAAAGGCCTTTATATTAAGCCTTTCCTCGATTTCATGGCGCATTGATTCAGTCCAGGGTTCTGCACCGAAAATTCCGGCTCTTAAAGCCAACTCCTCTTTCCTTATGCCCATTTCTTCAATTGTTTCGGCAAGATAGAGCGCATAGGACGGAGTGCAGCAAATAGCAGTCGTTCCAAAATCCTTCATGACGGTAATCTGACGCTGTGTGTTTCCTGTAGAAGTAGGAATTGCTGTTGCGCCAAGGCGCTCTATACCATAATGAACCCCAAGCCCGCCTGTGAACAGTCCGTAGCCATAGGAGACCTGAATCCTTGAATGATTGTCCTGTCCCGCCATAACAAGGCACCTTGCCATACATTCAGACCAAACTTCAATATCTTTTGCCGTATAACCAACAACAGTCTGTTTTCCTGTTGTGCCGGAAGAAGCGTGAATACGAACAATCTGTTCCATCGGCACAGCGAAAAGCCCGAAAGGATAGTTCTCTCTTAAATCCTGTTTCGTTGTAAAAGGCATCTTTTGTAAGTCATCAAGGCATTTAATATCTCCCGGCAACATGCCTATTTTCTGCATTTTGTCCCGATAATATGGGACATGTGTATAAACCTTATCTACAGTCCGTTTAAGCCTTTGAAGCTGAACTTTTTCAAGTTCTTCACGGTCCATAATTTCAGTTGTGGGATTCCAATACTTCATGTTGAACTACTCCCTTTCAAGCCCTTTAAGTCCCAGTTCAAATGCGCGCTTATTAACGTCAAGAACCTTAGGCGGCACACAGTCTGCAATGGACTGTTCCAATATATTAATATCTAAGTCTAATATTTTTGCTAAAAGACCAAGTAAAACCACGTTTACTGTCTTTTCATTTCCGGCTTCTGCGGCAATTTTAACCGCATCTGTTTCTAAAACTTCTATTCCGGCATTCCGTATTTTTTCCAAAATATCGGAAGGATATTCCATTTGCCCTGTTATAACGGGCATGGGGTTTATTTTGCCGTTATTAGTAATAATTTTGCCGCCTTTTTTAAGAAACGGCATGTTTCTGTAGGCTTCAAGAAGTTCAAAGGCCAGAATAACGTCTGCCGTTCCCTCCGTTATGACAGGAGAATGAACCTTTTTGTCAGACATTTTCACATAAGTAACAACGCTTCCGCCTCTTTGTGACATGCCGTGTATTTCAGAAACTTTTACGTCCTTATCTAATAAAATGGCGTAATTTCCCATAATCCTTGCGGCAAGGAGAGTTCCCTGCCCGCCCACTCCGCAAATCAAGACTGATAGATCCATTAATTTTCGCCCCTTTCGGAAATAGCCGAAAACCGGCAAACTTTTAAGCAAAGACCACAGCCCACGCATACGTGAGAGTCAATAACTGATGTGTTATCAAAATCCTTTGAAATTGCGGGACATCCGATTTTTAAACATGCGCCGCATTTTTTGCAGTCGTCATGCTTTATTTTAAGCTTGTTTCCGAACTTTACATATTTTAAAAGCGCGCAGGGGCGTTTTGTTATGATAACGGAGGGTTCTTCGGCTTCAAGCTCTTCTTTGACTATTTTTTTAACTTCTTCGATTTCGTTAGGGTCAACAATTCTAACTCTCTCAACCCCAAGCCCGCGGCAAATTGCTTCTAAATCAGCCTGTTTTGTCGGTTCGTTTCTGATTGTCAGCCCTGTTGCCGGATTCTGTTGATGCCCTGTCATGCCCGTTATTGAGTTGTCTAAAATAATCGTTGTTGTGTTGGCTTGATTATAGACGCTGTTTAATAAGCCAGTCATGCCGCTATGTAAAAATGTTGAGTCCCCGATGACGGAAACAGTTCTTTTCCTAAGTTCAGGGTTGGCTTTTTCCATTCCGTGAGCCATTGGAATACTCGCCCCCATGCAAATGGTGGTGTCCATGGCTTTAAGCGGCGGTTGTGCCGCAAGAGTATAACAGCCAATGTCTCCAGACACAACTAATTTCAGTTGGGAAAGCACGTAAAACAGACCTCTGTGAGGACAACCGGCGCACATAACAGGAGGTCTTGGCGGAATTGGTTCAGGAACAGGCACAAACTCAACTTTTTCTCCAAGAATAACTTTTTTAATGATATCAGCGCCGTATTCCCCAA
The DNA here is from genome assembly GCA_964385935.1 of uncultured Defluviitaleaceae bacterium. Lineage (GTDB taxonomy): Bacteria > Bacillota > Clostridia > Lachnospirales > WRAX01 > CAYLSP01. The sequence goes on along the minus strand of CAYLSP010000003.1, from coordinate 10,164 downwards.
GAAGGGAAAACTTTTCTTTTCCAATTACAGAAAGTCCTAATGCTTTGCAATGTTCCTCAATATAAGGGTCTAATTCCTCAAGTACATAACAGGTTTCAACGCTGTTTACAAATTCTTTAAGCTTTTTGTCACATAGAGGATAAACCATGCCCAATTTTAGATATGACGCGTTTTCACCCAACGCCTCTTTGGCGTATTCATAACAAATGCCGGAGGTGATTATGCCGATTTTTTTATCAAAGTATTCAACTTTATTTAAATCCGTCGTTTCAGCAAATTCTTTAAGCTTTAAAATCCGATCCTCAACAACCACATGTCTCGCTCTTGCGTAGCCTGGCATCATAACATACTTCTCCGGGCGTTTTTCAAAGGGTTTTACAGGCACGTCCTGTCTGTCGGATATATCAACAAGGCTCTGAGAATGGGAAACTCTGGTCGAAAGCCTCAGTAAAACAGGTGTATCAAACTCCTCTGAAAGAGCGAAGGCGCGTTTTGTAAATTCAAGACATTCTCCGCTGTCTGAGGGTTCAAGCATTAGGGATTTTGACGCTCTGGCGTGATGGCGTGAATCCTGCTCGTTCTGGCTGGAGTGCATACCCGGATCATCGGCAACGCAAAGAACAAAGCCGCCGTTAACGCCTGTATAAGATATGGTGAAAAGGGGGTCAGCCGCCACGTTAAGACCAACATGCTTCATAGCACATAATGTTCTTCCTCCTGCAATGGACGCACCAGTGCTAACCTCGGCGGCAACTTTTTCATTAGGCGCCCATTCCACGTGAATACCGTCAAATTTCGCCAAAAATTCAGTTATTTCAGTGCTAGGCGTGCCGGGATAGGACGAAACAACGTTCACTCCCGCTTCAAATGCCCCCCTCGCAACAGCTTCATTTCCAATCATTAATTTCTTCAAAGGTACTACCTCCTATTAAGTCACCACTAAAACTTTCTAGCGGTTGTCTATAACGCGTTTAGATTTTCCGGCCGTACGCTCGATTGCTTTTGGCTCTCTTAATTTTATTTTGCAGTCAAGCCCTAAAACAGAATGAAGCTTTGATTTCAGCATATTTTCAACCTCTTCAAGTTCTGAGAATTTCTCTAATAATGAGGCATCAGCCAATTCTACATGAACCTCCAGCGCGTCGTTATAGCCATGTCTTGACACCACAAGCTGATAATATGGGCTTATATGTGGAAGTCCCACAATGACGGACTCAATTTGTGACGGATAGACGTTAACGCCCTTTATAATAAGCATGTCGTCGCTTCTGCCCTTTATTTTCTCCATACGAACTGATGTTCTTCCGCAAGCGCAGGGTTCTTCGATTAATCTTGTAATGTCCTTTGTACGATATCTTAAAAGCGGGAAGGCTTCTTTATCTATGGTTGTTATGACAAGCTCTCCTTCTTCGCCCATAGGAAGAACCTTGCCTGTTTCGGGGTCTATGATTTCAGGGATAAAGCAGTCCTCGGCAAAATGCATACCAACTTTTAAGTAACATTCGCCTGAAACTCCGGGGCCTAAAATCTCACTGAGACCGTAGTTTTCAGTTGCCAAAATACCCCAGCGGCGTTCGATTTCTCTGTTCATTTCAATGGTGTGTCCTTCACCGCCGAAAAGCCCGATTCTAAGTGACAAATCAGAGGATTTTATGCCAAGTTCCTCAGCCGTTTCAGACATATAGAGTGCATAGGAAGGAGTAGACACCAAAATCGTTGTGCCAAAATCCTTCATTACCATAAGCTGTTTTTCAGTATTCCCAGATGAAATCGGGATGATTGCCGCACCGACTTTTTCAAGTCCGTTATGTAAGCCTAATGCCCCGGTAAAAAGACCGTATCCAAACGAAATCTGAGCAACGTCGTCTGCTGTTGCGCCTGTCATGGTCACTAATCTGGCGACACATTCACTCCACATATCAAGGTCTTTTCTCGTATAGCCGACAATTGTTGGCTTGCCGGTTGTGCCGGAGGAGGCATGAAGCCTAACAATTTCTTTTTTAGGCGCGGCGAAAAGGTTGTAGGGATAATTCAGCCGCAAATCTTCTTTTGTGGTAAAAGGAACCTGTTCCAAATCCTTTAGTGAAGAAATTTTTTCAGGCGGCAAATAGACGGAATCAAGCCGCTCTCTGTAAAATGGAACGTTTTTGTAAACATGACTTACTGTTTTTTTAAGTCTTTCCAGTTGAATGTCTTTAATAGTACTCCTTTTCGCACATTCAATTTCCGGATTCCAAATCATCCTGATCACCCGACCTTTTCATTATTTAATTATTTATACTGAATAAGATTGTCTTTATATAATTCTTCAAGGGCGATAATATTGCCAAGCCTTGCGTGTTGCCAGCTAAGTCCCCCCTGAAAATAAACGTTATAAGGTTCGCGCATAGGGGCATCGGCTGAAAGCTCAATGCTTGCGCCCTGAACAAACGCGCCCGCCGCCATTACTACCCTGTTGTCATAGCCAGGCATGTCCCATGGTTCAGGGCGGACAAAGCTGTCAACAGGAGCGGCCTTTTGTATTCCCTCACAAAAAGCCAAAACTTTTTTCGGGTCATTAAACTGAATGGCCTGAACAATGTCAGTTCTTTTGTCAAAAGGCTTAGGAGACACTAAAAAGCCCAGATTCTCATAAAGCTTTGACGCGAAAGCAGCGCCTTTTAAAGCTCCTGCAACAACGGAGGGAGCTAAAAACAGCCCCTGAATGAGTTTTGACGTTACAGAAAGTCCCGGTCCGACTTCACTTCCAAGCCCCGGGGAACTAAGCCTGATTGCGGCGTTTTCAACATATTCCGCCTTTCCGCAGATATAACCACCGCAAGGCGCAAGCCCGCCGCCCATATTTTTAATAAGCGAACCAACGGTTAAATCAGCCCCAACCTCTGATGGCTCTGAAAGTTCACAAAATTCGCCGTAACAGTTGTCCACCATACAAATGACTGATGGGTTTATGCCCTTTATAAAGGCTATTAATTCCCCAATTTCAGGAACAGATAAAGAACGCCTAAAGCTATAACCCTTTGATTTTTGTATAAGCACAAGCTTCGTTTTATTTGTCATAGCGGACTTTATTCCGGTAAAATTAAAGCCGCCTGCTTCATCAAGCTCCACCTGCTTATAGGTAATGCCATTATCAATTAAAGAGCCTTTTGTTTTCTTTACGCCAATAACTCCTAAAAGTGTATCATAGGGCGCGCCGACGCAGGAAATCATTTCGTCCCCATATTTTAAGTTCCCGAAAAGGGCAAGTGTCAGGGCGTGAGTTCCCGAAATTATGTGAGGGCGTACCAATGCGGCCTCTGTGTGAAAAATATCGGCATAAATCTTTTCAAGGGTATCTCTGCCTATGTCGTTATAGCCATAACCTGTAGTTCCCGCAAAATGCGCCTCGGACAGACGGTTTTTCTGCATTGCATAAAGGACTTTTGAGAAATTTATATGCGAAATTTCGTCAATTTCTTCAAAGACCTTAGTTAGTTCATCCTCCGCCCGTTTAGCGAAAGAAAGAGTTTCATCACTTATAGAGAACATATTATTTATCAGCAGGCTCGTCCTGCACATTAAGCTTAACAGGTCTTATTGGCACAACAGTTGATACAGCGTGTTTATAAACCATTTGTTGCTTTCCGTCCGAGTCCAGAAGAATAACATAAGTATCAAAGCCTGTAACAATGCCTCTTATTTGAAAGCCATTTGTCAAAAAAACAGTTACTGCCATATTTTCTTTTCTAACCTGATTCAATAACAAATCTTGATAACCAACTTGTTTATTCAACCGATTCACTCCCTTTCAAGAATTCATTAATATATTTTTTTATATTGCTAAACATGGCGTTGTCGTCAATATCGAACCATTCCCCGTCCATTTGAAGCCGGAACCATGTAAGCTGTCTTTTAGCGAAATGCCTTGTGTTAATTTTTATATTATAAATTGCTTCTTCGAGAGCATATTCGCCGTTCAGATATGGAATCATTTCCTTATAACCGATTCCCTGCATTGAAACTAAATCCTTTTGATAACCCATATGAAGAAGGGTTTTCACTTCTTCTTCAAGGCCGTCACCAACCATCTTGTCCACTCTCTTATTTATATTATCATATAACCGCTGTCTTTCGCAAAAGTTTTTAACAATAGCGGCGTTATAATAATTTCCTCTTTGTTTTTCACAGATATTATGTTCGGATATTTTCTTGTTTGTAAGTTTGTAGTATTCAAGGGCACGGACAACACGCTTCACGTTGTTTTCATGAATTGTTTCACAGGCCTTTGGGTCTGTTTCTTTCAAAATGGAGTAAAGGTAGGCATTTCCCTTTGTCCTTGCAATCTCCCAAAGGCTGTCCCGATATTCAAAATCTGTGTCCATTTCCACAAAATCAGTGTTTCTAAGTATTGCGTTTATATAAAAGCCTGTCCCTCCCGCAATTATCGGAAGTTTTCCGCGGCTATATATGCCCTCTATTATTTCTTTGGCAAGATTCTTAAAATCTGCCGCTGAATAGCTTTCGTCGGGATAAAGTTCATCAATTAAATGATGAGTTATACCCTGTCTCTCTTCAACCGTGGGTTTTGCCGTTCCTATGTCCATATATTTATAAATCTGCATTGAATCGGCGGAAATCACCTCTCCGTCAAATTCCTTTGCAATATTTATGGCTGTTTCGGTTTTTTTACAGGCGGTCGGCCCGCAAACAACTATTATTGGTTTCTTTTCCATTACATCATCCTCAAAAACTTCTTTTCAAGTTCACTCTTTGTCATTTCAATAATTGTTGGCCGTCCATGAGGACAGGTGAATGGGTTTTCAAGCTTTAGAAGCTTATCAATCATCTCCCTTGCTTCAATAAACGAAAGTCGATTGTTTCCCTTTACGGCGGCCTTACAGGCGATTGTAGCGATTTCCTCCGCCTTTAAATCATAGACATTGTGTTGCTCCGGTTTAATTGCGTATAATTTATCGATTATATCAATGAAAAACGATGGATTAGCAGGGTTTTGAAAAATATAGGGGACTTCCCTGATGGCATAAGAATTCTCCCCGAAAACATCAATGTCAAACCCGAAGCTATTAATCATTTCAATATTTTCGTTTAAAACGGCCTTTTCGCCCTCGTTTAAATTAACCACAAGGGGCAGTGCAAGGGGCTGGGACACAATCCCGCCGCTTTTAAATTTTTTGTAGAAATCCTCAAATAAAATTCTTTCGTGGGCGGCGTGCTGGTCGATTATGTAAAGAGTTCCGCCGCTTTCAATAAACCAATATGTTCCGAAAACTTGCCCTACGATTTTATAATTTTTGAAAAACGGTTCTTCTTCAATCTCAATGATTTTGAAATCCGGCTTGCCGTCCTCTTTTTTCTCTAAAGAAAAGTTAAAAACGGCATTTTGGGGCAGATTATCATCCAAAACAGCGGCATAAGACGCTTTTTCGTCTTTAAATATTGGGCTATCTGCCTGCGTCTCCGTTTTCTCTGTAATATTTCCCTTTTCAGCCTTCTCCTCCCCCGAAATAACAGAAACTTTATAAAAGCTTCCTGTTTCCGCTCCGGCAGAGGTTTTTTGGTTAATCTGCGGTTTTATTGAAGGCGTGACTAAAGGCTTTTTATCAAGACAAAGCTTACAGGCTTCAAAAAGTGCGTTATAAACCAGATTTTCATCAGAAAACCGAACCTCCAGTTTTGCCGGATGGACATTAACGTCCAAAAATCTCGGGTCTGATTTCATGTTGATGACGCAAACGGGGTATTTCCCTGAGGTCAGCCTGTTTTTAAAAGCTTCTTCAAGCGCCTGCGACAAAATCGTGCTTTTTATATACCTGCCGTTTATGAAGAAGTTTTCATACGAACGGTTCCCCCTTGAAAGAGCCGGAGTGCCTAAAAATCCAGAAAATTTCAGTCCGCTTTTCTCATATTCAACTTCCTGCATATTCTTAACAGAATCTTTGCCTAAAACAGCCAAAATAGCGGATTTTAAATCCCCGCTTCCGTTTGTAGACAGCATTTCTGAATTGTTATTTATGTATTTAAAGCTTATTTCCGGGTGAGAAAGAGCGGCTCTTGTAACAACATCGAGGCAATAACCGCTTTCCGTTGCAGCCTTCTTCAAAAACTTCCGCCTTGCCGGAACATTATAAAATAAATTTCTAACAGTAAAATCCGTTCCGTCGCCGCAACCAATTTCGACTTCATTTATAATTTCGCCGCCGTGGATTTCAAGCTTAATTCCCATGTCTGAATCCCTAGTTTTTGAGCGGATTTCAACTTGTGAAACTCCGGCGATGCTTGACAGTGCTTCACCGCGAAAACCTAGAGTAAGAACTGCTTCTAAATCCTCAAAGCTAGAAATCTTACTCGTTGCATGGCGCAAAAAAGCAGTTTTTATCTCGTCACTTTGTATTCCGCAGCCGTCGTCAATAATCCTTATGAAAGAGATTCCACCATCTCTTATTTCCACAGAAATCCGGCTTGCCCCAGCATCAATAGAGTTTTCCAGAAGCTCTTTAATAACTGAGGCAGGACGCTCCACAACCTCACCCGCGGCTATTTTGTTTATTAAGCTAAGCGGCAGTTTATTAATCATAAATTTCCCTCTACTCTATCTCTTTAGCCTTTTCCTGCAAGCTATGTATATAATTCAGCGCCTCAATCGGCGTTATTTTATGAATATCAACTCTCATAAGCTCCTGTAAGAGCTGATACAGCGATTCATTCAATATAATTTTAGAGCCCTTGCCCTTTTTAGTTGCTTTGCCGTAATAAACAGTTCCCGAATCCTCTGATTTAGCTATATCCGTCTTATTAAGCTCTGTTAAAATGTCCTTTGAGCGGCTTATTATACTTTGTGGAAGCCCTGCCAGCCTAGCAACCTGTATTCCATAGCTGTTATCCGCGCCGCCGCTCTTTATTTTCCTAAGAAAAATTATGTCGTCGCCCCGCTCCATAACCGTTATGCAATAATTTTTAACCCCGTCAACTTTTCCCTCTAATTCCGTCAGCTCATGATAGTGAGTTGAAAAAAGGGTTTTCGCTCCTAAAATTTCAACATCAGCTATGTGCTCAAGAACTGCCCATGCAATTGAAAGTCCGTCATAGGTACTTGTTCCGCGGCCGATTTCGTCAAGGATAATCAGGCTTCTTTTAGTTGCGCTTGATAAAATGTTAGCTACTTCGGACATTTCCACCATAAAAGTGCTTTGCCCCGTGGCTAAATCGTCAGATGCGCCCACTCTCGTGAAAATCCTGTCACAAATCCCGATTTTCGCTTCGTCACAGGGAACAAATGAGCCTGCCTGCGCCATCAGGACTATAAGAGCCGTCTGCCTCATATAAGTGGATTTTCCCGCCATATTTGGGCCTGTTAAAATAATGAGCCTATCCGATGAATTGTTCAAAAAAGCGTCATTCGGCACAAAACTTTCTTTTGACAACATCTCAACCACTGGATGACGTCCGTTTTTAATATCTATTTCGTCTCCCTCGGTAACTTCGGGGCGGCAGTAGCCGTTTTTTTCAGCGGCCTCTGCAAAGGACTGCAAGACATCAATTTGGGCTAACTGGTGTGCGGTTTTTTGTATTCTATCAGTACAACATAATATCTCACTAACTGTGTCATGGAAAATATCCAGTTCAAGTACATTAATTCTTTCTTCCGCCTTTAATATTTTTTCTTCAACTTCCTGTAAACCAGAAATAGTAAACCGTTCGCAGTTTGAAAGAGTCTGTCGGCGTATGTAATGCTCTGGTACAAGATTTAAATAAGAATTTGTCACTTCTATGTGATAGCCGAAAACTTTGTTATACTTTATTTTCAGGGATTTTATTCCGGTTGAATCACGTTCTTCTTTTTCTATCTGTGCAATCCATTCCGCGCCCTTTTCTCTGGCTTCTCTGTAAGAATCAAGTTCCTGGCTCTTTCCATCCTTTATAAACCCGCCCTCTTTTATGCTAACAGGGGGATTTTCCATAATAGTGTCGTCTATCAGTTCATGGATATCCTCCAGACAGTCAAAGCTGTTATAAAAACCTAAGTTCAGACGAGAAGAAAGTCCCGACAGAAGGTTTTTAATATGAGGAAGATGTTTAAAAGAGAGCTTTAATGCAACCAAATCTCTCGGATTTGCCGATTTATAAGAAATTTTTGACAGAAGCCTTTCAATGTCATAAACCGTATTTAATAGTTCCTTCAAATCTTCCCTTAATATAGGGTCGTTTTTATATTCGGCAACGGCGGCGTGACGGTCCTCTATGTCGTCAATGTTAAGAAGGGGCTGTTCAAGCCATTTTCTGATAAGCCTTGCGCCCATTGAAGTTTTTGTTTTATCCAGAACCCACAACAGAGAGCCTTTTCTTTCACGTTCACGCATTGTTGCTGTTATTTCAAGGTTTCTCCTTGAAGAAATGTCAAGAAACATGAAATCGTCTGTATAATATCTTTTCAATGACGAAATATTAGAAAGCGCCGATTTCTGAGTTTGTTGCAAATATTCTAAAAGCGCGCCGCAAGCCGGCACGCATAAATTGTCCTCATGTATTCCGAACCCACTAAGGGTTACGATTTTGAAATGGTTTAAAATAGTTCTCACTGCAAAGGATTGTTCAAACGCCCAATCTTCAAAAGTTTGGGGCTTAATGCCAAAAATTTCAAAAAGCCGCCCGGAACATGAAATGTTATTCGATACAATTATTTCTGAGGGGCTGTATCGGGCTATTTCATCTATAAGTTTTTGGTTTTCACCGTGACTAAAGGACGTGACAAAAAGCTGACCGCAACTTAAATCGGCAGCAGAAAGCCCAACTCCCAAATTGTTTTCAAAAAGGCAAATTATATAGTTATTCTTACTTTCATCTAATAAAGCGTTATCTAAAACCGTGCCTTTTGTTACTATTCTTGTAACTTCACGGCGGACTATGGTTTTCGTGGCTTTGGGATCTTCAACCTGTTCACAAATAGCCACTCTGTAACCGTTTTCAACCAGTTTTGCAATATAGCCAGAAGCTGAATGATATGGAACGCCACACATGGGCGCACGTTCCTGCATACCGCAGTCTCTGCCTGTCAGAGTTATATCAAGAATTTTATGTGCAATCAAAGCATCCTCAAAAAACATTTCATAAAAGTCTCCAAGGCGAAAAAACACTATACAGTTTTTATACTCGTCTTTTATAGTGAAATATTGCTCCATCATTGGAGTATAGTTTCCCATATTTTACCCCCGGCTTAATGTGAATGACCGCAGCCGCTGCAACCTCCGCACTCTCCGCCGCAACTGTTCTCCTGAACACCCATAACCGTATTTTTTATAACTTGCATAATCTGGTTAACAAAAAAATTAAATTCGGTTTCGGCTTTGATAAGCTCTCCAACGACCTGATGTTTTTTAAGAGCAGCTCCCATTTCCTGTAACTTAGCGGTAGCTTTTTTAAAGGATTCCTGGTCTAAAACACCGTTTTCCATGCTCACTTGAACATCCCGCTGATAATTTGTATATTCGGCTAAACGGGATTTTGCTTCTTCGTCACCGTCAAAAACCGCCTGACAATCGGCCAAGTATTTTGACTCCTCTGACGCGAGAATCATTTCACCGATTTCTCTTGCCTTTTCATAATACATTTCCATTCTGTCCATTTTAATTCTCCTTTTTTATTACACTTTTACACCTGAAAGATAAAAGGTTGTACAATCCTCTATTTTCACATCAACAAATGTTCCGATAAGATCTTCATCCCCTGCAAAGTGGACTAATGAATTATCGTCGGCTCTACCTGTCATAACACCTTCACGGCTCTTTTCGTCAACTAAAACCCTAAGAGTTTCACCGATTAAGCCCTCATTTCTTGCGCGGATAATAGGGTTAACTGCCTCGATAAGCCGGTTAAAACGGTTTTTTGCAATTTCCTCCGGCACTTGATTCTCCATAGCGGCCGCAGGAGTGCCTGTCCTTTTTGAATACAGGAACGTGTATGCGCCTGAAAAACCGCATTTTCTTACTAAATCCAACGTATGCTCAAAATCCTCTTCTGTTTCGCCGGGAAAACCAACGATAATATCAGTAGTTATGGCTATACCGGGGATTTCCTTATAGACTTTATCAATAAGCGCCAAATAATCTTCTTTTGAATACTTTCTATTCATTTTTTTAAGTATATCGCTGCTACCCGCCTGAAATG
>CAYLSP010000002.1:0-20252 GCA_964385935.1 uncultured Defluviitaleaceae bacterium | reverse complement strand
ATTATTTGTTTGATGAAACAAAAGATAATACACGGGGCAAAAATGCATACAAAACAGCCCCGGGATAAATAGATAACAATATATTAGTTCTCTAATGGTCTTTTTTATAAAAATTCTGAGGAGGATAAAAAAGTGGAGAAAGAGTTAACTGTTGGAATAATTTCTGCCGGTGATAAGCGTTATGTTGGAAGAATCGCTGATCCCGGAGAGATTGTAAGGCACGCTATTGAAGACAAAGGATACCAAATCAAGAGTTATAGAATTCTGCCTGACGATTTAGACATGATCAGAGATGAGATATCAAGGCTCTGTGACAACAATGTGGATTTAGTGGTGACAACAGGGGGAACAGGTTATTCCCCAAGAGACTGTGTCCCCGAAGCAACAAAAGAAGTGGCTCAAAGAATTGTCCCAGGCATTACGGAAGCCCTAAGGTTTTTTAATACAAATATTATTAAAAGCCATGTTAAAAGCAGGGGCGTGTCCGCTATGCGGGACAACACACTCATAATAAATCTTCCGGACACACCGAGAGACGTGTCTGAGAATATTAATTACGTGATTAGCTCAGCTATTAAAGAACTTAATATACTTAGAAATTCTGTGATTTAGAAAATACACACCTCCGATAAAGAAAGATTAGAATCTGTAAGATTTTAGTTTTTCAATTTCGGGGGTGTTTTTATAGATAAGGAGGATTTAAATGGGCGATTTTTACAGCGAGGACGAATTAAAAAATTTTGGATTTAGGTCTGTGGGACATAACGTTTTCATAAGCAGAAGCGCAAAAATTCATGCCGCTGAAAAAATTGAAATCGGTCATGATGTGAGGATTGACGATTTCTGTTTTCTCAGCGGCTATATTAAACTTGGCAGTTATATCCATATTTCCACAGGATGTTTGTTATATGGCTCGACAGAAGGTATTACAATCGGCGACTTCGGCTGTCTTGCGCCTCGAATTGTTATTCACGCCGATTCTGACGACTATTCCGGAAATTCATTAACAAATCCCATGGTGGATGTCGATTTTAAAAATTTGACCTTTGCCCCCGTTACCCTGTGCAGACATGTGATTATAGGTACAGGGACAGTGGTACTTCCCGGGGTTGTTATGGGAGAGGGCTGTTCAATAGGGGCTTTGAGTCTAGTAAAATCTTCATTAAAACCTTGGACCATTAACGCCGGAATCCCCTGTAGAGAAATAGGAAAAAGAAGTAAAAACTTATTGGAGCTTGAACAGAAATTTTTATTGAAACAGGAAAGTCAAAAGCAATCTACTTTATTTTAGCCAAAAACCAATTTGTTGCAAAAGCCAGGAAGTTTTGTAAAATAGCTGCAACAATAAATATCAGCCAGCTATAGGCCCATAATCTAAAAGCGAAGCTAAAAAGAATATAAAACACAACGGTGAGGCACCAGAGAATAGTTGAAATATGACCGCCTATTTTATTAACCAGCTTCTTTTTCCGCTTCTTCAACATAATATAGTCGCTTTCGCTTTCCGCTGATTTAATTTTAAAATTTAAATCTCTAAGGGTGGGCAGGCTTATAGCGGCAGTAAAACATGCCTGGACAGCTGCGGCAATGAGAAAAACCACCCATCCGCAGGTAAAAGCGTAGCTATGGAATATAGCGCGTCCGGGGAACAGAATGAAGAAGTACAAAATAACTGTAAGGAGCCAAATGCTGCTGTATACCAGTCCGTGAAAGGATTTTCTAAGATCAGGTTCAAGGCCGCTATAGGTTTTTTCGAGCTCATCAATCTTCCCAACTGAAAATTTTTTAGACTTTGGGCTTTGGGCTTCCATAATAAGCTCTTGAATGTTCCCCACTCCGGAAGTGACCTTTCTGAAAGCATCTTCCTTGGACATTCCACCCCTCACAAGCTCTTCAAACTTTTCGTTGAGATTATAGGCCAGTTCCTCTTTAATATCTAAAATATCTCTTGTTTGCGGGGCGTTTATGAACAGCCCTTCAACATATTCAGAAATTACAATATTCATATGCGTCCTCCATTTCTAATCAATACTTATCAGGGAATCTATAATGGCTTTTGCCTCCTGCCATTCCCTAATATTTTTGTCATATAAATTTTTTCCTTCGCTAGTTATTCTGTAGTATCTCCTTCTGGCGCCTTTTTCTTCATCCCCCCAATAGGAACTTATTAGCCCGCCCGATTCAAGTCGGCGAAAGGCGCTGTAAAGGGTTGCGTCTTTCAATTCGTAGGAATTTTGGGTCTTTCGCATGATGTATTTATTAATTTCATAACCATAGCTGTCGGCATAATACAGGCACGCAAGAATAATGGTGTCGGTATGACCGCGAATGATATCAGAAGCTATAGACAAATTTTTCACCTCCAATATATATTAAGAATTTATACATAATGTAACATATAATATATCGCCTGTCAAGGTATATAAATAAAAAAATCGGTAAAAGCATAAACTTTTACCGATAACCTACTATTCTTCTATTTCATCATCATCTTCAAAAATCTCATAAGCTGTTACGGCATCAAGCTGTTCTCTTAACTGAGAAGCTTTTTCTTCGTGCTTTCTGATTTTTTGTTCAAGCTTTGATACTCTTCTGTCCTGATCTCTGTCATAGTCACCACAGCCGCAACATTCGTCGTCACAGTAAAATTCGTCATCCTCAAAAAGGTCGTCTTCACGTCTTCTTTTTGAGATATAATATACGATTCCGCCAACGGCGGCGACAAAAGTAACAGCTAAGGTCACTAAGGCAACGGCCATAATAACCCGGTTTTCCTGTCTTTTTGCATCTGCGACTAATCTTTTTACGTCATAAAGCGATAATTCGTTTAGTTTCATTAAATCAACTCCCTGGTTTAATAATGGACATTTCTAACTTAGCGGTTCAACGGACTTTTAATCATCTAAAAGTCTTTTGTTCCAAGCTCTTGCTCTCTTGAGTTCGTCATATTCTTTGCAGGCTTTAATCAGGATCTGCCTTTCATCGTGAAACTTTAAAAGGTGGTATGCTTCATGGCGCTTATAAAATCCCGCATCAGCGAAATATTATTAGGCCTGAGGCCTACAGTAAAATGAATCAGCGGTCTTTAAATACCAATGAACCGTTTTGTTAATAACTTCTTCTGCCGCACGAAAAGAATATTGGGTCTTACCAATATATTTCACAATTTTCGCATTTGTGCCCGTTTCTTCCTTTACTTCTCTCAGGGCGGTTTCTTTAAAACTTTCGCCCTGTTCCACAGTTCCCTTTGGCAAAACCCAGCCAATATAGCGTCCGTTTTGATTTTTGTAGAGCAAGAGGATCTTTCCCTTGTGGAGTATTACGCCACCACAGCTAACTGCGTCGCTCACAGGTTCGCCCTCCGATTCCATCAAAACAATTCATTAGAAGAATTATACATCTTTTGGTAAAGTATTTCAACATGAAATTACAACAATTAATATTTTATCCTTCTTTTTTTAAAAGGCGAACTTTCTATATGTTTTTTCATTTTATTGAAACCGTTTATCCAAAGCATTATCACAAAGGCTATGAAAAACACCATCATATATGGCATTCCTGACATAAGAATGAAGTCATAAAGACCATGCATAAAGAACGGGACGGCGAACGCCAGAAAAAGCATAGTATTTCTGTTGTGTCTTTCAAGCTTTGCCATTGCAAAGTAGAAGCCCATCATAACTCCAAAAAGAGCGTGACCGGGAACGGAAAAAATGGCTCTTGACAAAGCAGTCTCCATGCCGCCAAGAGAGGGGCTGAAAACATACATAATGTTCTCAATAGCGGCAAAGCCAAGGGAAATGAACACTGCGTAAACTATTCCGTCAAAGCGCTCGTTCAAGTTGTCGTTTCGCCAAGTCAGGAAAAAAAGAACCACAAATTTCAAAAGCTCCTCAACAAAGGACGCAACCGCAAAAGAAAGGAAGAACGCCTCCATAAGCCGCCCCGTAATGGGCAAAAATCCTGTTACAAACTCCTCCATTTCAATAATTGGATAAGTTATAAGTATTCCGCAAAAAACCCCAACAAGAAGAAGCCGGATTGGTTCTTTCTCATATTTGTCCCTGATATATAAATAGAAAATACAAATTAAAACCGGCGCAATTGCGGCTGTCAAAAGCTTTACCATTATATCACCCTGTCCTATTCTTGATATTCAGCTTTTGACTATTGTGGTTTTTTTTCGCCATAATTATACTTAGTATATTTATAATTCTAAACTTTTGGTATAATTATCCGAAATACAATATGTAGCTAGGCACAAAAATTATTATAAGTGGAGGATGAAATAATGAAAAAGTCAAGAGCTTTAATAATGTTACTATTAACTATGGTACTAAGCATGAATTTTGGAGTATATGCACTAGCAGCATATATTGGCTCTGGAAGCGGAACGGAAGCCGACCCTTATTTAATCGAGACAAAAGAGCAATTGATGAGCCTAAGCGGACAGACAATAACACAAAATTATAAATTAACCTCTGATATTGACTTGGAAAACACGGCATGGACACCAATCACTATGACAAATGGTGTATTTGACGGAGATGGTCATGTTATTAAGAATTTAAAGGTTGATACTAACGCTAGCTATTCCGGTTTCTTTAATCTCAGCGGATCAACTTCTTATTTTCCAACAGTCAAAAATTTAACCATTATAGGTGTCGATGTTAAAAATGCTATGAACTCAGGAGCTCTTGCAGGAAGTGCTGTAAATGCCAACATAATCAACTGCCACGTTATTTCTGGGGAGGTCTCAGGAATTGGGAATGCGGGTGGATTAGTTGGGTCAGTTTACAATATGTCAAACGTTGTCGATTGCAGTTCATCCGTTAATGTTTCTGGCGAAAGTATCTATTACTTGACTACGGTTGGAGGTCTAATAGGCACTATCGACCTTAATGCTGGGCTGATAGAACGTTGTTACTCTACAGGAAACGTAACCTCTAATAACAATAACGCAGGTGGGTTTGTTGGATACATAGAAAATGGGAAAGTTTCTGAATGTTATTCGACAGGAATTGTCACAGGTCCAATCGCAGCAGGATTCTGCGTTTTGTCTTCAACAACTTCAGACAAAGTCACTAACTGCTTTACGCTCTCTAAGGTAAATGGTTCTTCCAATAACACAGCATTTGCTCAAATATATAAATCAAGAACTTCCGGAAAAATAGAAAATTGCTATTCTGCAAGCGTTCTGGAAGGAACAAAGGATTTAAACGGAATAATTCCGCCATCTGGAACAACCCCTATTTCCTCTTATTTTGACAGTGAGCTCTTTAACGTCAGCGCGCTAGGGGCACGTACAACCGCCCAAATGATGACACAGGAGAATTTCGTTGGCTGGGATTTTGATAATATTTGGGGGATTGACGAAGGTACCAGTTATCCCTATTTACGTAACGTTCCCAGACCGGGTGGCCCTGTTGATCCTCCGATAGACCCCGAATACGTACTTTGTGTACTTTTAGAGGTTGACGAGGAGGTTCAGCTGAGTGTAACCAATAGATTAGCTGACAATCTTAATTTAATTTGGACAAGCGTATCGGACACAGTTACATCTGTAGATATTAATGGAAAAGTAACGGCTCTCGCTGCGGGGATTTCTAAAATATGGGCCAAAACCGCCGATGGAAAATTTGAAGAATGTATAAATGTGAGAGTCGTAGAAAAATCTAGCTCTGAAATGCGGCTTGCAATGAATTTAAAAGTTGGTCAAACCGGGAGATTATACTTAAACGATGATTTTGATAATATCAATTGGTCAAGCATGGATCCAACAATTGTTTCTGTT
This sequence comes from uncultured Defluviitaleaceae bacterium, assembly GCA_964385935.1. Classification (GTDB taxonomy): domain Bacteria; phylum Bacillota; class Clostridia; order Lachnospirales; family WRAX01; genus CAYLSP01. The sequence goes on along the minus strand of CAYLSP010000002.1, from coordinate 14,458 downwards.
GACAATAACGGAACTGTAACTGCTTTAGGCAAAGGTTTAGCCATTGTAAAAGCAGAATATGAAAGTGAACAGCATTTGATATATGTAAGAGTTTAGCACTGTGAACCATCAGGCAAACGTAGGTGCAGATACCCATTTCTACACCTACGTTTGCCTACCATAAAAGCAGACGCATCATTCCCAAAATCCCTCTAAATCGCGATTGTTCCGATTCCCCATTATTCTGTAATGACCCCATTCCCAAGGGAACAAGCTTAAATATTTATTTGTAATAAATCTGTCATCTATAAGTAAAACCGCGCCTTTGTCCTGCTCAGTTCGGATAACCCTTCCGGCGGCTTGCAAAACCTTGTTCATACCTGGGTAAACATAAGCGTAATCAAAGCCGCAGCCCTTTTGCTCTTCATAATATTCTTTTATTATATTTCTTTCGTAGGTTATGAGAGGAAGCCCCACGCCAACAATAATTGCGCCTATTAGCTTGTCCCCGACAAGATCGATTCCTTCTGAAAAAACACCGCCCATTACGGCAAATGCCAAAAATTTCTCTGAATCGTTAAATTTTTCAAGGTATTCTGCCCTTTTTTCATCAGACATGTCCCGTTCCTGAGATATAATTTTAATGTCCCCATATTTATTTATAAAAATGTCCCGAACCGTAATCATATAGTCATAGGAAGAAAAAAAGACAAAATAATTTCCCTGCTTTTGGGAAATAAAGTGGAAAATTCTGTCCGCTATGGCTTCATAGCTTTTTTCCCGGGCGTTATATTTGGTTGAAATAGATGGCTCTATCATTAGGCGAAGATTTTCTCTTTGAAATGGAGAGGGCAGAACCGCAAGATAATCCCCTTCTTCCCCGCCGAGGATCTCTCTGAAATAATTAATGGGTGTTAAGGTGGCAGAAAACATAATGGAGCAATCTGCCCTTTTACAAGCTTCCATAAGAAGAAAAGAAGGGTCGAGACAGAACAATTTCAGCGTAGTATCATTTCTATCCTGTTTTATATAGGTGGTATACCTTTCGTCATAAAGCTCAAAAATCCTCATGAAATCAAGAACTTTAAAATAGGCCTCCAGCGCTTGCTGAAAAGTTTCTTCCTGATTATATTCTGGGTTGTCATCTGTAGAATAGGATAAATCCTGCAAAGGATTTGACGATTCAGCCAGCCATAAATCAGCCTTTTCCGAAAGCTCTGAAATAAGGCGGTATATGTGGGAAATGTCAGTCTTTCCATGCCATTTATTACGAACACCACTAATATTTTCAGTCAAAAGCTCTTTTCTTTTATTAATAAACACTTTATTGAGCTTATTCGATATTTTATATAGATTCTCATATCTGCCCTTAAATTCGCGGGACAGTGCCATAATATCGGATTTTGAAAGAGAAGCTGAAAACATGTCCCGTGCCCGATCAGGCAAATTATGGGCTTCGTCCACAAGAAAAATAAAGCCGGATTTTTTCGACTCTCCACCAAAAAAGCGTTTAAGTGAGGCCTTTGGGTCAAAAACATGGTTATAATCCCCGATTATTGCGTCGCACCAGACAGAGATTTCCAGTTGAAATTCATGGGGGCAAACCCTGTATTTTTCTGCGTATTCTTCAATAATCTTTCTTGTAATTTCCCGCTTTTCTGAGATTATTTTAAAAACGGCCTCGTTTACTCTGTCAAAATGACCCTTGGCGTATTTGCAGTCATAGGGATTACACTTTCCAGAGCCCAGACAGATTTTATCTTTGGCGGTGAGGGTGACGGACAGAAATAACAGACCATTTTCTCCCATCCTCGAAAAAGCGTCCTCTGCCACCTGCCTTGTAACCGTTTTTGCAGTTACATAGAAAATTTTTTCGGCGGCGTTATTTCCGACGGCGTGAACGGAGGGGAAAAGAGCGGAAATGGTTTTTCCTGTGCCAGTAGGTGCTTGAATGAACATTTTTTTGTTCTTTAATATTGTTTTATAAATTGCTTTTGAAAGCTTCTCCTGCCCTTTTCTGAAATTTTCAAAAGGGAAGGGCATATGTGAAATCGATTCATTCCGCGCCTGTTTTCTCCTGTAATCAAACTCAACCCATATGTAATATTTCTCGATTATATGGAAAAAAAACTCCTTTAATTCGGAAAGGGAAAATTCTTTTTCAAACTCTTTGCATAGAAGACTGTCTACGTGGCAGTATGTGACGCAAATTATAATTCTGTCGATATTATTTAAAATGCAATACAGATATCCGTAAAATTTCGCCTGTGCAAAATGCCAGTGGTTCTCATCCATTTCAATTGTCCCTAAGTCATTTGAAGTGGACTTAATCTCTTCAATTTTCACAAAATCTGGCGCAATGAAAATACCATCGGCTCTTCCATCGATGGTAAATTCAAAACCTTTGTAATTAAAGGAGGTTTTTAGCGGACATTCGGTTTTGTATTCAATGCCCGCTAATTTTGCCTCTAGTTTCCTTTGTTTTTGAAGCTGGGTATGGGTTATTATACCTTGCTGCATCTTCTGATTTGAGATATAACCGGCGTCTATATCACCTGACCTTATGACAAACTCAACGACTTCACGGACAGAGACGCTAACTTTTTTCTCCATTATATCAACTCATTTCCTCCAGCGCACGAGCAAGCTGGTCTGAGCAGGAGGTGCTGTTCTGGTTGCAGGTAATACCTTTTAAAAGGTCTATAGCTCTGGATTTCTCCATGCCCTTTAGAAGGGCGGCTATAGCCTTTAGATTTCCGTTGCAGCCGTTATAAAACTTGACTTCTTTAATTATGTTGTTTTCAACCTCTAAATCAATGCGGTTGGAACAAACTCCTTGAGGATAATAGGTGGTTTTCATATTCATAATCTCACTTTCATTTTTATTACGCTTAATATTTCCCAAAATCCTTTGAATCAAAGTCGGAATAAACCGATATGCCGTCATATGAATCCGCAGGTTTTGCCGGTTTTTGCGGTCCTTGTGGGGCAATCTCCTTTTTAACGGCCTTTTGTGGAATCATGGGGTTATCATTATTTTTTATCAATGTAGGCACTCTTGGGCTTTCTTTAGCCTTTATTAAGGAAGAAACCTTTGGACTCTCCTTAGTCTTTGTCACAGGCTCAGGCGTTTTGTTATCGGCTAAAATGGGCGTATCCTTGATTTTTTGTATGGGGTCTGAGGGTGGCAAAATTTTCGGCAGTGGGCTAGACTTCTGAGCCTTTGGCTGGTCCGTTGGTCTATTTATAACAGTGTTTTGAACAGGCTTTTGCATAGGCGTTTTCTGAACCTGTAAGTTAGGCGGTTGTTGGAATTTTGAAACTTGTTTTTTCAGCCTATACTTTGAAACCATGTTCTTAAATACATCAGCCTGGCTTGCCAACTCCTCAGCGGCAGAAGCCTGTTCCTCGCTTGTACTTGAATTTGTCTGAGTAACATTAGAGATTCTCATTACATTCTCGTCAATTTGAGAAATAGCGGTTAACTGTGCGGCAGAAGAATTCGCCACGTCTTCAACAAGGGCAGAAATCTCTACGATTTGGCTAACGCTTTTTTCAAGTATCTTTGCAGTATTTCCCGCAATTGAAATTCCATGCTGAACCTTGTCAAAGGAATTTTCAATAAGCGCCGTAGTCTCGTTAACAGCCTCGGAGCATCTTGCGGCCAAGGCTCTTACCTGTTCGGCAACAATGCCGAAGCCCTTTCCGTGTTGACCGGCTCTTGCGGCTTCAACGGCCGCGTTAAGCGCCAAGAGGTTCGTCTGAAATGCTATTTCGTCAATGACTTTTATAACTTTTGAAATACTTCTGGAGGACTGGTTAATGTCATCCATTGCCAGAACCATGTTTTTCATTTCATTATTGCCCATTTCAGAATTTTCCTTTGTCTGAGCGGCAAGGACATTAGCGTTATTGGCGTTTTCAGAATTGCTCTTTGTCTGTATTGAAATGTCTCTAATAGCGTTTGTTAACTGTTCAACTGAATGGCTTTGCTCAGAAGCGCCATGAGCTACATACATGCTGGATTCTGAAATCTGGTTTACGCTGAGAGCCAACTGTTCAGTGCTTCTGGCTATTTCAGTAAGAGTTGTGTTAAGGCTTTCAATAATATCATTTAAAGAATTTTTAATCGGCACAAAATCACCCGAAAAATCAGCTTCAACAGAAATGTCATAGTTTCCGCCGGACATTTCGTTAAGAACTCTTGATATTTCTGAGATATAGTTTTGAAGGGTCGTTATAGTGAAATTTATTGCATTTTTAAGCTCAGAGAATTCGCCGCTATATTCACCAAGAACTCTGGTGCTGAGACTTCCGCCCGATAGCTGTTTAAGGACTTCAATGGACTCGCTGATTGGCTGAGCCATTGAATTAAATACGTTGTTAAGTCCAACAGCCATTTTGTTCCAGTCGCCTCTATATTTTGAATCCTCGATTCTTGCAGATAAATTACCCTTTTCTCCGGCGTCTATTAAATATTCGATGTCATTATTTATGTCGTTCAAATTTAGCTGGATTCGGTCAAGACATTCATGCAATATGGCCTTTTTACCCACAAAGCGCACGCATTGTTTAGAAAAGTCGCCGTCGGCGTAGCTATTAATAACATCAATAGCGGCAAGGGTATCCTGAACGAAACACTGTATAGCGCCGTTTATGGATTCAGCCATTTTTTTATAATCATTCTGAAATTTGCTTGTGTCAATGGAGGCTTCAACGTCTCCGGAATTCAGTCGTTCGTCAAGCACAACCACTTCACTTTGCAAAGCGTTAACAGAATCGATAACTTTCGCTATGTCGTTTGCAAGAACACCGATTTCATCTCTATAATTCGATTGAATTTTCACTGAAAGGTCTCCGGAAGCCATTTTTTTAGCGGCTTCTCCAATATAAATAAGAGGTTTAGTTATGGATCTTGCAGAAAAGAAAGCAAGTAAAGCGCAGATAACGGCAGCTACCCCGGTCAAAATCATTAAAATCATCCGCGTGCTGTAAGCGGCGGCTGTGTCCTGGGAGCTTTCAAACTCAGCTTCCTTCATTGTTGAAGAAATAAACATAGAGTATTCATTTTGGAGCAATCCAGCCGCATTTTTCACACTGTCATCATGCATTTTTTGAGCTTCTGTTAAATTTCCGCTCTCTAAAAGATTTATCATTACGTTTAACTGCCCATAATAGTCCCCGCCGCATTTCTCTAGGTTATCGGCATTAGAAGAATTATAAAACCCGTTGCCGATTCCAATTTTTTTTCTGAGTTCGTTAACAAAGGTTTTAAAATCTTCCTCTGATTGGCGGATTGAGTTTATATAGGTTTTAAACTCTGTTCTATCAATATCATTAAAGTGAACAAAAAGCGCTTCTGCCTGAATTTTCGTGTCATTGAACTCACTAAGGGCGCTGTTGGCAAAATTAATGTTCTCGTTTGAGTTTTTGATACTAATGCTATACCTGGTATCAAGGTTTCTAAGCTGAACAACTGATATGATACTTATGGCAATAGTAACCAGAATTATAATTGAAAACGCCAAAATAAGTTTTGTTCCTATTTTTAAATCTCCATACCTAAACATTATAACCCTCCTGTTTAAAATTGCTCCTAATTAGAATATTCCATCTGCTCAATAATTAGATTTGCTAACAACAAATCCTCAGGGGTGGTGATTTTAATATTCAAATAATCCCCCAAAACAATTTCGGGATTTATTCCCAGTTCTTCTACTAATCCGGCATCATCACTCCCCAAAAAACCCCTGTCTTTCGCCGCCATATGAGCCTGTTTTATTAAATTGGCATCAAAGGCCTGCGGAGTTTGAGCTAAATAGCAGTTTTCCCGATTCATTGTAACAAGCTTTGATTCAAAATCCTTAAAATGCACGGTTTCTTTTGGCATAACAGCCAGAATTGCCGCCCTGTGTCTTGCCGCGGCTTTAATAACAGCTTCTATGGATTCTTTTTGTATAAACGGCCTCACCCCATCATGTATCAGTATTATACCCCCATTTGAATAATTAAGCCCAAGAAATACGGTTTCTTGCCGCGATTCACCGCCTATATAAACCACTTTGACTTTTTTGAAGTTTTTTGACAGATTGTTTGTCATTTCAAAGTAATCAGAAGGAGAAGAAAGAATGATTTCATCTATATAGTCGCAGGACGAAAGGGAGGTTAGCGTATACTCCAATACTGTTTTATCGGACAATTTTAGAAATTGTTTAGGGGTTTTACTGCCAAGCCGGATTCCAAGTCCACCGGCCGCCACAATACAGGAGCAATACAGTCCGTCATACATAAAAATCCTCCAATAAATTTAAATATAATAGTTATGATACACTAACAAATAATAAAAAACAATAATAGAGCAAACTTTATTGTAATTAAGTTGTTTCTATATTATAATGACTGAATAAGGACAAAAATGAGGTAAAATAAATGGAATATATAGAATGTGTTATTTATACGACCCATGAAGGAATCGAAACTGTTACGGACATGCTTGACGGCGTTTCAGTTTCGGGATTTCAGATTGAAGATCAGACAGAGCTAAAAGATTTTCTTTTAAATAATGATAAGCAATGGGATTATGTTGATGAAGAACTTTTGAATTTAGAGATTGCAGAGTCAAAAGTGATTTTTTATGTCGGTCTGGACGAAAGGCAATTGATTTCAACAATAAGGGACAAGCTTTTAAAACTAAAAGCCGAAACAAATGGTTTTGGGCGGCTGGAGCTTGAAGAAGCCGTGGTTGACGATACAAAGTGGCTTAACGCATGGAAGGAATATTATAAGCCATTTAAAGTTGGAGAAAATATTGTAGTAAGGCCTTTCTGGGAAGAATATGCTAAGGAGCGGGAAGAAACGGTTATCACCATAAACCCCGGAAACATATTCGGAACGGGACTTCATGAAAGCACTAGAATGTGCATGGAAACACTTGAAAAAACCGTTAAAAACGGTTCTGTAGTGGCCGATTTCGGAACAGGAAGCGGAATTTTGGCTGTTTTAGCCATGCTTCTCGGTGCAAAAGAGGTAGTGGCAACAGAAATTGAAGACGAGGCAAAAGAAATCGTTTATGAAAACTCAAGACTTAACGGAATAGGGGATATATCCATATACATTGGGGATGTTCTCACCGACAACAGCATTAGAAATAGATTTGAAAATGAATATTTTGATATAGTTTGCGCCAACATAGTTGCCGATATAGTTATAAGAATATCGAAAATAGCCTACGAAATTCTAAAAACAGGAGGCGTTTTCATTTCCTCCGGCATAATAAAAGAAAGGACGAAAGAAGTGACCGACGCCTTGAGAAATAACGGATTTGTTATAACCCGCGTCATAACAGACGGCGAGTGGTCGTCTGTAGTCTGTGAAAAAGGATAGGATTATGCCAAGATTTTTTGTTAGCAAGACTGATATCAGTGAAAGAGAGATAATTTTAACGGGCGAGGACGTAAGGCATATGAACGTGCTGAGACTGCGCCCTGGCGATTCTGTAACCCTCTGTGATGGGGAAAAAACGGATTATTACTGTGTTATAAAAGATATAACTAAGGAAAAAGTCTTTCTTGAAACGAAGGAAATAAAGGAAAACGCCGCAGAGCCAAATGTTTTGATTACGCTTTTTCAATCGGTGGCTAAGGGCGACAAAATGGACTTTATTGTTCAAAAATCCGTGGAGCTTGGAGTTTTTGAGATATTGCCGGTTTATACCCGCTATAGCATCCCGAAAAATAAAAATGACAAAAGCGACAGGCTTAGGAAAATATCTGAGGGTGCGGCAAAGCAAAGCGGCAGAGGTATCATTCCCGCTGTTTCACAGCCTATGATGTTTGAGGACGCGATTAAGATTATGCCTGATTATGAACTTTTTATCGTGGCGTATGAGCTTGAAAAGACGAAAACCCTAAAAGCTCTTCTTGACGGCATGACTGAAAAACCTGAAAAGATTGGAGTTTTTATTGGTCCAGAGGGTGGTTTTTCGGAAGAAGAAGTAGGAAAGCTTTTGGATTCGGGTGCTGTTACCGTCTCCCTTGGAAATCGTATTTTAAGGACTGAAACGGCGGCCTTGTCCGTTATGTCAGTTTGTAACGCCTATTTTTAGAGTATTGGAGGGGTTGAGCATGAAAACAAAAGTTTTTATTGTTGACGATTCTGAGATAATGCAAAACATGTTGAAAAAAATACTTGAAGAGGACGAAGATATAGAAGTAGTAGGAGTTGCCGTTACTGGCCCCAGATGCATAATCATGATTGACGAGACAGAACCGGACATAATATTCATTGATTCTGATATAACAGGCGGCATGGACGTTATGGACACAATCAGAGAAATTAAACGAATCAACGACTCAATAAAAATTATACTTTGCTCAGATGCGAAAACAAATGACAAAATCATTCCAGCTGCCGAAATCGGGGCTATTGATTTTATAAAGAAGCCCTATATAAAATCAAGGGTTTTAAGGACTATTAACGACGCAAAGAACAAATGATACATAGGGATTGGTAATTAATGATTTATTTTGACAACGCCGCCACAACAAAGCCATCTATACAGGCATTTGACAGATTTAGAGAATGTATTGACGATTTTGGAAATCCGTCGTCGGGGCATTTTTTAGGCATCAGCGCTGAGAAAGCCCTGAACAGCTCAAGAAGGGTAATTGGAAATATAATTGGCGGCAATGAAAGCGAGATTTTTTTCACATCAGGTGGCACAGAAGCTAATAATTTAGCCATTTATGGGGCGTATAGGCGGGGCGGGAAAACCCATTATATTACAACTGTTACGGAGCATCCTTCCGTTTTAGAGCCATATACGTCATTAAAAAACGACGGCGCGGAGGTTTCTTTTCTGGAAGTGAACGAAAAGGGTCTTGTGGATTTAGACAGACTTCTTTCTGAACTGCGGGAAGACACACGGATTGTTAGTGTGATTCATTGCAACAACGAGACGGGAATAATTCAGGACATAGAGAAAATCGGCAGAGCTATAAAGCAGAAAAATAGTAAAACCCTCTTTCATGTGGACTCGGTTCAGTCCTTTGGGAAACATAAAATCAACGTGAACAAGGCGAAAATCGATTTACTGACTGTCAGCGCACATAAAATTCATGGATTCAAAGGCTGCGGCGCGCTCTACATAAGGGAGGGCGTGAATTTAAAGCCGATTTTAAAAGGCGGAGACCAACAGCTCAAAATCAGACCAGGAACGGAAAACGTCGGCGGAATTTTGGCTTTTTCTGCTGTTGCGGGGTTTTCTGATTGTCAAATGGAAAAAGATTTTGAACATGTGTCCGAAATCAGAAACATAATGTCGTTTTTGGCAAAAGCTTTGCCCGATTGTTATATAAACGAAAGCGAACCGGGCTCACAGAGTCCCTATGTGCTTAATCTTAGCTTTTTGGCAGTTAAGCCGGAGGTTCTTTTAGTCGCTCTGTCTGAAAACGGAATTTGTGCTTCATCCGGGGCAGCTTGCTCATCAAACAAAAAAAATCACAGCTCAATCAGTTATTTGGGGATTGGGGCGAAAAGAGCCGAATCAGCAATAAGATTCAGCTTTTCAAGAGACAATACAATTGAAGAAGCTTATAAAGCGGTTGATATTATAAAAGAAACCGTTAAGCGGCTTAGAAACAATAAATATTAGCAATAGAATTGAGGAAAGATAATGACAGACGGCTTGCTTATTATTTACGGCGAGATTGCACTAAGACACGATAACAGAAAAATATTTGAAGATAAGCTTTTGCGGCAAATTGAAAGCCGGATTGCCGGTTTTCCCGATTATTATATAAAAAAGGATCAGGGACGCTTCATAATTTTTTCCTACGGCGAATTTGATTTTGATGCTATTATTTCTGCCGTTTCAACGGTTTTTGGGATTGTTGGTGTATGCCCCTGCACCGTTACTACACCATCTGAGTCAGGAATCGAAGATTTAAAGAAATTGGCTTTGGCTCATATGAAGCGGTTTTTAGGCAATGAGCCTTTCACCTTTAAAGCCGAAACAAGACGAGCCCAAAAGAGTTACCCACTGACTTCACAGGAAATTTCGGCTGAGATTGGAGGGTATATTGACGACAACATGGAAAATGCTAAAGTTGACGTTCATAATCCTGACGTGGTTTTAAGGACGGAGATTCGTTCACGTACATATATTTTTTCTAAAATGGTAAAATGTTTAGGAGGACTTCCTTCCGGGACAACAGGCAAAGGCGTTCTAATGCTCTCAGGTGGAATTGACAGCCCTGTTGCTGGATTTTTGGCGGCTAAAAGGGGCGTTGAACTTACAGCTGTCTTTTTTGACTCTCCGCCATACACGTCCTACAGAGCCACTGAAAAAGTTAGGGATTTGGCACAGAAACTGGCTCTTTACACAGGTAGTGTGAAGCTATACATTGTGCCGTTTACTGAGATTCTGACTATGCTAAACGACAGAGTTCCCCTTGTTAAGCTAACGATTTTCTTAAAACGCGCCATGATAAAGGCTTCTCAGAAAATTGCGGAAGCAGAAAACGCTCACGGAATTATTTTAGGAGACGCTATTGGTCAAGTAGCTAGCCAGACTATGCATTCAATCGCCTCTGTTAATTCGGCGGCAACTCTTCCGTTAATCCGTCCCCTTGCGGGCATGGACAAGCAGGAAGTGGTGGATATTGCTGTAAAAATTGGGACATATAACATTTCAATCCGCCCATATGACGACTGCTGCACGGTTTTTGTTGCTAAGAATCCCGAAACAAAGCCCAAGGCCTCTGTAATTGAAAGCATGGAAAATAAGATTACAGATCTTGACGGCTATATTGAAAGAGCTGTTTCTAAGGCCGAGATCATAGAATTTTCGGGCAATTAATAATGTAATGGAGGCAAATATGTTTGATCTACTTAACGAAATAATTGAGACTTGCCGTCCACTAACTCAGAACGGAAACGTTGCCACATATATCCCTGAGCTTTCAAAGGCCGATAAAAATGATTTGGGACTGAGCCTTTGCAGCGTGGATGGGAAAATTTTTTCCGCAGGTGATTATAATAAAAAATTCACCATGCAAAGTGTTTCAAAAATATTGAATCTTTTATGCTGTCTTCATGACAGCCCCCGTGAAAAAATATTTGAAAAAGTCAGCATTGAGCCAACATCAGACGGATTTAATTCCATTGTGAACTTAGAAACTAAAAACCAAAATAAACCACTTAACCCTTTTATAAATTCAGGCGCAATTGTCTGTGTCACTTTTATTGAAGGAAAGACCCCTGAGCAGAGAGCCGAAAGGGTTCGCCAATTTATGCGTGACATAACGGAAAATCAGGAAATTGACTTTGACGAAAGCGTTTATTTGTCCGAAAAAAAAACAGGCGCGAGAAATCGCGCGCTGGCTTATTATATGAAAAGTACTGGGATTATTCAAGAGGATGTCGAGGAGGTTCTAGACGCTTATTTTAAGATTTGTTCACTTCATGTGACCTGTGAGGATTTAGCCCGACTGGGGGCGGTTTTGGCGAACGACGGCGTTATACCGGTCATAAACAGGCGTGTGTTTCCCCGAGACGACGCAAAAATCGTGAAATCGGCTATGGCGCTTTGCGGCATATATGACGAATCGGGAAAATTCGCCGTTTCAGTGGGATTTCCAGGAAAAAGCGGCGTTTCAGGCGCAATCCTAGGAGCAGTTCCCGGAAAAATGGGAGTTGCCGTTTATGGCCCGTCTCTGAATGATGCCGGAACAAGCGTGGCGGGCATGAAATGCCTTGAAATGCTGTCAAAAGCCCTTGACCTTGGGATATATTAAAACACAGTCTTTCCCAGCATGGACAAAATCAATTCAGAAGCGAGACTTCCAGTTCTATTTCTTTCGTCAAGCATGGGGTTAACCTCCACCATGTCGATTGCTATAAGATTAGCCTGTTCAGCTAACATTTCCGCCGCCAAAAAAGCTTCGCGGACAGTCAGTCCGCTGTGAACTGGTGTTCCTACGCCGGGCGCTTCCTGTGGCGTAATTGAGTCTATGTCGAAGCTGACATGGATTCCCTCTGTGCCTGAACCTGCTATTTCAATGGCACGGCTCACAACCTCCGCCATACCCAATTTGTCAATGTCGCTGATAGAGAAAACCGTTACTCCCGATTCGGCAAGACGCTTTTTTTCATTCTCGTCCAAATCCCTCTGTCCTATTAAGACCACCTTTGAAGTATCGACATAATTGTCACAAGTCCAAAAATCTACCATTTCATTTGGACCGAAGCCGCACACTGAGGACAGCGGCATTCCGTGCATGTTGCCGGAGGGTGAAGTTTCTCCATTGTTAAAATCCCCATGTGCATCAATCCATATTACCCCTATATTTTTGAAATATGAGGCTGAGGCGGCTACTGAGCCTGCCGCGATAGAGTGATCTCCGCCCAAAACAACAGGAAAGCTGCCGTCTTTCAGCGTTTCTCTAACTGCTTCAAAAAGCCGCTTGTTTGCATCATAAACTTGATCAAAATTCTTTAAATTGGGGAAATTTGAACTGTTTTTGTCAACAGGTATGATATCGCCCTTGTCTTTGAAGGAAAGCCCTAATTTTTTAATATTTTCACATAACCCGGCATATCGTATAGCACTGGGTCCCATATTAACTCCGCGCTTAGATGCGCCAAAATCAATTTGAACCCCGATTATATCAACATTTTTTTTACCTGATAACATAGTAACCTCCCACAAGTTAAATTTCTACACAACTTCGCCTATCTTTATGTTTGGATAAGCATTCAATGAAAGGCTTGCAAAATCACCTTTTATATAGCTAAAATAACCACAGGCGGCAATCATTGCGGCGTTGTCCGTACAATAGAGCGGACGTGGCACAAAAAATTCGATACCTGCATCGGTGCATTTTTTAGCGAGAGACTCTCTGAGAGATGAATTGCAAGATACGCCACCGGCCAGAGCAAGCTTTTTTCCGCCTCTTTGAAGACAGGCTCTTATTGTCTTTTCAACAAGGACGTGTACAACTGCCTGTTGAAAAGAAGCTGCCACATCATTTATATTTACGTCCCTTTTTGCCATGCTTTCTTTATTCAAATAATTCAAGACGGCGGACTTTAGCCCGGAAAAGCTGAAATCATAGCTATCCTCATTAATAAGAGCATGAGGGAAGGGGATGTTAGCCTGTCCGTTCTTCGCCGCCAAATCTATTTGAGCCCCTCCCGGATAACCAAGACCGATGGCTCTTGCAACTTTGTCAAAAGCTTCTCCCGCCGCATCATCCTTCGTTTTCCCCATTATTTCAAACGTGGAGTAATCCGTAACATTAACAATATGGGTATGCCCGCCGGAGACCACAAGGCATATAAAAGGCGGTTCTAAGTCAGGGTATTCAAGATAGTTAGCCGCTATGTGCCCTTCAATGTGATGGACGGCAATCAGAGGTTTTTTTATTGCATAAGCCAAACCCTTTGCATAGGACAGACCCACAAGTAGTGCGCCCACAAGTCCCGGGCCGTTAGTAACGGCAATCGCATCAATGTCATCAAGACTTTTACCAGATTTTTCAAGAGCAGTCTGAACGATAATATCAATTTTTTCAATATGGCTTCGTGATGCGATTTCGGGAACGACACCGCCAAATTTTTGATGAAGCGGTATCTGAGAAAATATTTCGTTAGATAAAACTTTTTTTCCGTCTTCCACAACAGCCGCCGAAGTTTCGTCACAAGAGCTTTCTATTCCCAAAATTATCATAAAGCTCCCTCTTTTCTAATCATTTTTTTCACTTCATCCTTAGTTAATTTTAGATTTTTATTGTACGAATATCCACTTAAAAGCTCTGGTATTTCATAGTATTTCTTTTTAAAATATCCGTTTATAAATCCTGTAATGGTTGTCCCAATTCCTGCAACAGGAAGCGCCAGCATATAGAAAAACCAGCCTAAAATTGAGATGCATTTTATAATACCGATGATTATTTCACCAATAATCAGATATGAAACAGGGTTATATGTTATTTGCTTTTTTCTTTGCAAAAACAGTCCTATTTTATAGCCAATCAGCAGGGAGATTGAAGTCTCCCCAATCAGCATAAATATAAAAGCAACCGCAATAATTATCAGGCTTATGGGTAAAAATGCAATAGTTGCGGCAAAAATAACTATTAGACACATTGCAATAAAATAACCTGATACACCGTTTCTAAAGATTTTAAACGGCTCAAAGGAAATAGCCGCAGTGCCTTGTTCCATAAAACCTTTTTTAAGCATGTAAAATACTATAACAGCAAAGCTTTGTAAAACAACAAAAAGTGTCTGAATAATTAACGGTGGGATTATGTCTTCAAAAATCAGATAGCCTTTATAATATTCCGTTTTATAGAATAGCCTTAATATTGATATCGGACGGGTTGAGCTTGTATATAACTGAATTTTCGAAGACAGAGAATATATTTTTCCGCTTGATTCTTTGATGTCCGAGTTTGAAAAAAAGCTATACACATTT
>CAYLSP010000001.1:14803-39012 GCA_964385935.1 uncultured Defluviitaleaceae bacterium | reverse complement strand
TGACGGATCCCATATATACTCCTCTCTCACATTGTTATCCGTATACCTCTGCATAAACTCCCCATACACAGATCCCACCAACACATTCGCATCAAAGTCGCACTCAAACTCCTGTGCGTACTCCGCCGTACTCAGGTTGTTGCGTTGCTCCCGTAAAAAGCTCGGGTCAAGTATCTTATTATCCGATGCCTTCAGTGTGTAACTCTTCCAATCAGGATAAGCGTCATCCTGACCCCTTAGCCAAAACTCGTAAAATTGATTGTGTCCCTGTGCCGTTCCTATCGCTATCAGCTTCCTGTCCCTGCTGCTCGCCAACATCGGCGATATAACATTACCGTACAAACCCGCAGGCATAGACGCACACTCATCCAATACAATCGTATGCGGATGGCGTCCTCTCAAGCTGTCGGGAGCAGCTTCATACGACAACAATTGCAACCTCCTGACATCCCTTTTACCGAAACGAAAGCTGTAAATATTGTCTGCCTTGTTATGTTCTGCGAACCCGGTCGGAAAATCCTTTGTAAACTGCTCCATCTTGGAACCTACCGTGTCCTTAGCCTGTTTCAATGTGGACGAGAAAAACAGTACGCTCGTCTCATCGTGCGGAATCGTCATCAATCTGTACATCGCCAGTTGAAATGCCGCCACCGTCTTACCCATACCTCTCGCAGCCACCACCGCTATGTTGGATGACGCATCTTCAAACAAAAACTTAAACTCAGGTCTGTATAAGCCTACTCCGATTTCTTTCATTCTTTCTTCTCCGGCTCTGTAACAGACCCCGACAAAGCCTCTCCAAGCTTAAACACTATGTCCCTGTACCTCTCCCCTTCATCAGCCGACGGCTTCAAATACTCCAAATACATCTTAAGTATCAACGGATTAATATTGCCGCTCTCCAGCGTTTTAACAATTACGGCAAACACATTTTGCAACCTGTGGCGTACAAACGTATCGTTATCAATATCCTCAATAAGCTTGGGATACTTGCGTTTAACCGCATCTATCACATCAGGATGATAACCAACATAATTATCCGGCACTCCGTGCGGCTTGGAAAGATGACTGCGCCAGTCATCACGTATGTCTCTCAATAAGTTTAAATCGGCAACTCCTTTTTCTATTTTGAGCAATATCTCAGCTCTCTCCTCAGGAGCGTAAAACTTAAACTGACTGTTGTCTCCAAGGCTTAATTGCACTGCCCCACCTCTCCTAACGGAATATACTCCGCGTCTGACAACGTAAGCACCTTCGCGATCTTGTTCTTGTCGGCATAGTGATCGCTTTGAGACTTCTCAATACCAACTTTGATTTGTACCGCCAGTCCATCTAAGTCTTCGTATGAATCAATACGGCGAGCTTCAATCGCTCTTTTACTTACATCCTCTTGAGCAAGTCCTTTTGCTGATTCCAATATCGCCCGTATCTTAGACTTACCAACACTTACAAACTTCTCCGAACCCTCAATACCTATATTGTCGTAGATTTTTTTGTTCAAATGTGCCGAACACAATACAGTGCATACGCATCTCAAAAACTTAGTGTCATCGTCATTTTTAGACGTGTGAATCAAAAAACCCTCTACCGTTCTTTGCAGGCTGATCTTAACCCTTACAATCGTTCCTTCGGGAATTAACTCATACCCCTTTTGCAATTCCGCGTCGTTAAAATCTATCATCTTCTTTCCTCCTTATTACGCGAACTTTAATGAATTACCGATTTGAGGCATTTCCTCAGTTTGAGACGATTCCAATTCCACTTTAAAATCATATCTCTTCTCGCAATACTCAATGAATCTGTCGTATCTGCAATGTATTAAAAATCTGTTCATATGAAACAAATTGCCGAAATACAGTCTCAAGCGTTTACCTCTGAGATGAATACCCGCGTTACTGAATACCGTAACAGCTTCGTATTTACCGTAGCATTCAATGAATTCGGCAATAAGTTCTCTCGCCTCTCGGTCATTCTCATATCGCTTGTATATCTTCATCACGCTGTCGCTCAGTATATCAGCCGCTATCCTATTCGCTTTCGTCATTCTTTCCTCCCATGATTCTGTCGACCAGCTTTGATTCGACCCTGATTCTGTCGATGAGCGCTGATTCGACGAGCTTTGATTCGACCCTGATTCTGTCGGTACTCCGAAGCCTCCCTCATAAATCTTGTTGATTACCTTGAAACTCAACGCCCATCTGAGAAAATACCCGCACTTCCTTATCTTGTTCATGATGTAACCGCTTCGTGAGAGCTTTCTCACGTACTCCCTCCACCTCTCCAAGCTCTTAAATACTTTCTGATAACAGGCAACCATAAATCGAGAAAGCCTTTTGTTCAGACTCTCATCACTCCCAAGCTCCTCTCTCCAAATTTTAAACATATCCTGCACAACGGTTGTCATCGGTTTGGATTCGCAAAATAACCCAAGCTGATTGCTCGCTTTCGGAGTTGAGCATGTACGCTTCGCTCTTTCCGCTGTTTTACCACCATTTGACTTGTTATGATTTATTAACATAAAGCTCTTAGCTTTATTATATGTATGAATTTTTTGGTCACTCGCAAAACCAAAAAAGAGTGTACGCGCTTTATCAGTTAAACAAAATGACGCTATGCTTAAATTACCGTGCAGTCTCTGCGGACTCCTGAGAATATATTGTTTGGACTCCAAACTCTTGAGTGTCCTGTATACCGTATTCCTTGCCGCTTTCAAAACAGGCATAAGTGTACCGCAAGAGCACTCAACCCAATCCTTACCCTTAAATTTAGTGACATTATCCGAGGCGTTCGCTATATATCTCAGCGTCACCTCTTCTCTGAGCGTTAACCCGTCTTCCATAATACCCCATCATCAGTGAAGTATCCCGAGTCTCCGTTGAACATCCGCCAAGCTTGAGAAAGTCAGCTTTAGTTTGTTTTAATTTAAATTGATTTTTTGATTAAGAAAATATAGCTGCAAATCCAACAAAAAATCAGAATACTTAACTAATAATCTACTCAGTTAATTTGAGGATTGCAAGGGGGTATTTTAGTGAGTTATGTAACCTCTTTTGGTTATGGCGTTTAGGTGTATAAGCATTTTTCTCATACAAGCTGTCATCGCTACCATTTTCTTTTTTCCTTCGCTTGTTTTCTTAGTGTAATACTCGAACAATGTTTTGTTGAATCTTACAGCACTCAAAGCAGCCAAGAACATAGCACGCTTTACAAGAGCTCTTCCTCCTCCTTTGGTGGTTCTGTATCCTTTCTTCTGTCCGCTGTCATTGGCTATGGGAGCTAACCCGGCCATGGACGCTATACCATTTTTGTTGATGGTTCCCAACTCAGGTAAAAACGCTATCAACTCCATCGCTGTCGCTTTTCCTATGCCCTTGTACTCCATGAGAAGGTCATACTTTTTCTTGATGCTTTCGTCTGAATTTATGTGTGTCTCTATGGATTTCTGCAAATCTTTCAGCTCATCTTGCAGAAAATCAATGATGCGTTTACAGAATTCTTTAATCTGTTCACATCCCGGACTTTGATGTCTGTTCTTCATGCCCGCACTGAACCTTTTTATATTCCCCATAAAAAACGCTAACTGTCGCAATGTCTCCTGTGATTCCGTCAACGGTTTGTATATTGCAAGTGTTTCTTTTGGATCTGCATTTGCGGTTTCTCCATACAACGCCAACATGCAGGCGTCTACTTTATCTGTCTTAGCTTTAACTTTTTTGTATTTACAAAAATGTTTAACGCTATTATTATTCGCTCTGTGGATTTGGAATCCAAGCCTTGAAAGAGTTTCTATGCATGTTCTTTCGTATCCTCCTGTGTTTTCTATGACCACAAGAGTATTATCACGATTGAATCCTCGGAATAGTGCGTGTCTGATTTCTCGTGCGGTGTTTCCCACAACAAAATGCTGTTTAGTCTCGCTGGAATAAACATCTATTTTGTCTTTGGAAACATCAATACCGATGAAATAAGAAAAAGCATTTGCCATTTGGAAACTCCCTTTTTTATAATAAGGCTCGAGATTATTAAGAAGCCCAAGGCTTAATCTACTCATCGAGCAAAATAACGCTCAATACGACTCACAAGATATTTACGAGCCTGAGCTCAATCTCCACACGTGACGTCGTATTGGGCGTATGAATAACTCACACGCAATTTTCAGATTTACAAAAGCAACTGATCATTGCAAGCAAATTAATCATTCTTTAATATGAAATTAATCAGACTTATACGGCGTATTGAAAGCTTCGTTTGGATGTATCAAATCCGCAATTCATGGATTTTGCTTTCTCATTCAACATAGTCTTCCACGACGTATCCTTAGCGTTTTCCGCAAGCCATCTGTAGGTGCTGTTCAACTGGTTACAATTTGTCACCGATTCAATTGTCTTCTCGTAGATTATTATAGCTTCATCAACAGCACTCGGCTTCTGTTCCGCCTCTGCTTGTGTCTCTCCTGATTCCAACAGCATTTCCAAAAGTCCTTTTTCTTCTGTGCTTACTTCATCTGGCATTTTAGAATGAGTGTTTTTGCACCAAGTATTCGGCATATTAAACATTACTTTATGGTCTTTCACTACACCTATATAATCCAAATCACGCACTATCAAAGCAGGACTCTTGCCCTGTATTTCAGGCACATAACTTCCGCCGTCTTCCAACTTACCGTGGGCTATAAGAATGATGTGCTTGTTCAAGCCGAGCAACGCATTCCACCAGTTGCTTACTTCTCTTCTGACCGCTCCCCATGTGTTCTGATTCGTTACTCCTCCCGAACCGCTGTGCTTTTTCACAAGCATTTCAACAAGTCTTCCAAGGGTGTCAATTACTATAACGTCATATTCTTTAACGTTTTCGCGGGTAAGTTCACTAAACAAATCCCCTAACAACGCAGGTGTCCATACGTCTGTGCGGTCATTCGGCACAGCTCTGCCTATTCCACGCTCCAAATCAACAAGTAATTTCTTCTTGCTTCCCGATATCGCGAGACTCGTTTTGCCCGCCCCCGGGAATCCGTACAACATAACCCTCTTGGGTAAATTGTTTATTATGTCACTCATTCTGATTTTATTCATGATTTCTCTCCTATACTCTGAAAGTCTTAGCGTGACTTTGTTTTAAATATTTCATGTACATTTCCAGATGGTCTTTTTTAAACAACGTGGTATCAAACCGATTGCTTACAACCTCTTTGTAAGAACACAGCTTTACACCGAAACAATCATGCATTTGCTCAGCGTCTTCCGATTCCAGCTTATGACATATCTCCTCCTTAAGGATTTCCATATGTTCTTTAAGCCTGTCTCTTTCTGATTCCAAAGCTTTATACTCAAATACTTTTTGATTGTATTCCTCGTCAGCTTCAATGCTTCTGCACTCATCCTCAACCTTCGGCTCGCCCATCCATAAAGGCTTCTTATGTCTACCGCTCATAAAATCTATTACTTGACCAATCATTCTCTTTCTCCTCTGTTATACATATTGAAAAGTCTGTCTATAAAAATTTGCATATCCACAACCAGTTCCAACAACTCTGTTATTTTCTTTGTTGGAATCTTCAAGTCGTTAATGCCTGTGGCGATTTCACCCATCTTATGATACATGTGGCTCGCCAGTTGCCTGGTATACAGTCCTCTCATACTCATTTCGCCCTCCTTGCAGCTCTCCTGCGAGCGTTTATCGCCTCACGATTGGCTTCGTAATACTTTTTATTTATTGCTTTCCTTAACTCTTTATTGGCTTCGCAATAAGCCTTTATTTTCTCCTTATTCCTGTCACGATAGGTCTTCCTCTGAGCCAATATTTTCTCGCGATTGGCTCTGTAATAATCCCTGTACTCCGCCCTCAAATCTTCAGGTTTGTCACTCATCGCTCTTCTCCTTATTTCCTCAAAAATATTAAAAGCATTGTTAATATCACTTGCGTGCTTATCCCGAATATTGCTAATATCGAGATGGTTGTTATGTGGGAATACCTTTTCCTTATGTATTCCCGCAACTTCTCTTCTAAATTCATGCTATCCATTAGATTTCTCCGTTTTTAATTTCTCTTTTTTTCTTTCAAGATAGGCTTTAGCCGAAGCCGCCGCTTTCTCTTTGTTTCTTAAATACCAGTTTCTTTTGCGAGCTGCCGCTTTCTCAAGCCTTTCTGCATCAGTCATTGAACCTCTCGCCGCTCTTTTTTTTATTATTGGCTTGAGTCCCTTTTTCTCGTTCATTAATGCTTCAGCCTGCTCTTGTGTTAAACCCTCGCAATCCGTAGGCTCAGGAAACCATATCTCCCGCAAG
This sequence comes from uncultured Defluviitaleaceae bacterium, assembly GCA_964385935.1. Lineage (GTDB taxonomy): Bacteria > Bacillota > Clostridia > Lachnospirales > WRAX01 > CAYLSP01. The sequence goes on along the minus strand of CAYLSP010000001.1, from coordinate 32,728 downwards.
CCGTTACCGTTGATGACGTTGGAACAAAAAACGCAATCTGTGCAATTATGACAATCACGCAAATACGAACAACGTATGCAGCGGCTGCAGTCCGTGCAGTAATTGCATTCAACACTTTCATAACATCCGAAACAGTGATTGTTTAATGCACCGCGAATATTTATATCCATTCCTTCCTCCTTAAATAATGAAGTAGTAAATTATGTGAAATATCAGCATCGCAATGATGATACTCTTCACGTCATCCTCAATCATATTCTAGACCCGCTGCAGCAGCTGTTCATATAACTGCGATGTTCCTGATACGCTCCTTCTTCCTCAGCTTCGTACGCTTCTTCATCCTCTCTGCTGTAGACGAGGTTCTCCACCTTATTCTGCAACATAAGTATGGCGTCAGACATGGCATGTGCCGTCTCCCATAACTCACTCAATGCCTCAGCGGCTTTGTGCAATTTCCAAGAGCTGTATCCCTCAAACTTGTTACCCGATACGTAATAAGCGTAATCCTTGATTTTAGCGAAGAGCTGTCTCATATCATCCTCCTTTTTCACTTCCACAGCCAAGCTGCCGTCTCCGCAGGGTAGTTCCCAATATTTAAAGCTGTTGTTCATTTCAGGTCTCCTTTTACTTCTATTTACTTCCTATAATTTCACCTTATATCTTCTACTTGCTTCTTGTCAATGCATTTTTTATCTTTTTATTTCTTTTTATTTCTGTTACATTCCGCATAGTGGTATCTAGAGAAAAAAACATGAGCGAAAAAGATTTATACAGTAGTGATGAAATTATAGAAAAATTCTTTATTACAAAGCGTACACTTACGGAATGGATAAAAAACGGTAAGATACCAAAGCCATTTAGAATAGGTCGCAGATTACTCTGGAAGAAGTCAGAGATCGAATCGTACTTAGAAAGCACACGGAAGTAGGGCATGGTAATCTCCACATGACCGACTTTCTCGGATTCTATTATCCCCATTCCGTAAAACCCTTGCAATGAGTCAGTCATTGTAAGCCTCCGATTCTTCTGTCCAAGCGAACATTCTGTTGGCTTCCGCTAATTCCGTTATTTCCCTCAGTTCATCCGCGAAACTGTACTCCTCTCGGTATGACGCGTATTCTTCAAATGTGTCCATCATGGCCAGGTACTCCTTATTATGTATTTATCAGTATTTAACTGAGCTTAATTGAAGTATATAGACTTACTTTAATTGATGTCAATAGACTATTTGCATTTATTTTTATTATGTAGTATATAAAAGCAATTAACTTATTTAAGTGGACTAAAATGGAATCGGATTTATATACTTTTGAAGAATTAATTTCAAAATTCAAAATCAGTAAACAAACTCTGTACGATTGGATAAAAAACAATAGCTTTCCAAAGCCATTTAAAATTGGTCGACGTATATTTTGGCGTAAATCTGAAATCGAGGCGTATATAGAGAAAATGAGGAAGTAGGGCATGGTAATCTCCACATGACCGACTTTCTCGGATTCTATTATCCCCATCTCGTGAGATTGTTGCAATGAGTTAAGATTATGTGGTATAATTTTATACTACAGGAGTAGGGAACTGATTATGATGAATGCGTTTGGTGATTTTTTAAGAAATAAGCGGCTTAGTCTTTATAAAGGACTTAGAGCGTTCTGCCTTGAAAACGGTTTAGATGCCTCTAATTACTCAAAAATAGAAAGGGGTGTTTCACCTCCGCCATCTAATGAAAAAATAAAGCAATACGCAAAATTTTTAAAAATAGAAGAAGATTCCGAAGAGTGGATAGAATTATTTGACTTGGCGGCTGTAGCGAAAAGAACAATTCCCGATTATGTTTACAACAACGAAAAGTTTGTTGCCTCTCTCCCCCTATTGTTTAGAAAATCAGAGAGCGGATGTTTATATAGCGAAAAAGAGTTACAGCAACTTTTTGAAGACTTTAAGGCAAGTAAGTAATAATGTACACAATACCATACATAACCAATGGTAGACTTAATAAATCAGCGATAGATTTTTTATCTGGTTTGCCGTCTAATTATCTGGGCAAAAGCACAGATATCAGTATTCCGATTGATATAGAGTATGTTGTTGATAAACTTGGTTTTAAAATAAGATTTATAGAAACTCACGATTACAGTTTCAAGGGATGTTTGTTTTTAAAAACCAAGGAAATTGGAGTAGCCAATAGCTTTCAACAAGAACGATATAATAATATATACAGATATACCTTAGCACATGAACTTGCTCATTATGTTTTACACAAGGATTTCTATGAAAAACATACTGTCAGGACATACGAGGAGTGGTGCGTCATTTATTGCGATAATGCGGATGATATATCCAGAGCTGAGAGGCAAGCGGATATATGGGCAAGCTATTTTTTATTGCCTCAATTTTTATTAGAAAAAGATGTCGAATTTTTTTCTCGCAGATTTCAGTCTTATGGAAAAGATGACAGAAGCGAGCGTATAGTAGAAGCAATTGCTAAGAAATATATGGTTTCCTTAGAAACAGCTAGAATACGATTATCCCAAATTGAATCTTGCGTCAAGAATTCCAGATAATCGCAAACCATGCGGCGAGATTGAGTTGTACTTAGAGGGCACGAGGAAGTAGGGGGTAGTGAAGAAACTTACGGATTGGGATAAAGTATTACGTAGATTTTTTCAATGGGTTTGTTTGTTATTTCAGATGGGTATTTTGAAAAGATTTGAGGCTGTGAGATAAACGGGCGTTTTTCTGGTGTCGGTAACAAAAAATGTTAATGCCGGGAAATCACTCATTTTCGTTCTCCTTGTTATTGATTTTTCCGCCATCCAAAGCGTACAGATTGGGTTTTGGGGCGGATCCGTCTTCTGACCACCCGTAATACTCGCCTGTCCCTCTGATGAAGTGATATCTTCTTGTTCCGACTGTGAAAGTGTAGTGCTTTTCTGAAAGTTCCATGGCGATTATTATTTCTCCCGTGTCTTCATATTTCAGAGAGAAGGGGACGACGACTGCCATGGCGTGAGCTAAAGCGTCTTTTCTCATATTTCCGATAGCTGTGTCTACGGCGATATTTCGTATGGATTTAATGACGGTATCCAAGATTGACATTTAACGCTCTTCCTTTGTTTTGTCATCTGGAGGCACGTCTTCATTTTTTTTAAGCACGAGACGGTCGACACCGAACAGAACCAACAAAGTTTCGATAACCTTATCTATATTGTCGGGAGTGAAATACATAACAACCGCCGCTGTTACCGCCACGATTACCTTTACTTTGTCACTTCCTAACAATTCCTTGATTTTATTCATGATTTACCTCTTTTGTTATTTCTCTGTGTCATATGATTTGCGACATTTCGATTACTCTTTCTCTTGGAAACGGCTGCTCTCTGTGAAAAACATTTAAGAATATTTTTTTACTTTCTTCTTTAATGGACGTTTCCATTTTTTTCTTCAACATTGAAAATACTATTTTACCGATTCCTATAGCTGCGACCATTCCTGTTGCAGAACGATAGGAGAAGAAATCAGGAAAACTCGCGGTTAATACTGGTACAACGGCTATACCAAGATCCACGAAATGCAACGCGATATCTGAGACACTTCTTATGAGTTTCAAGCATTTCAAATACTTATGAGATCCATTCGGATCAATCAGCGGAATCAACGCTTCTCTCATCTGCCAAGGGGTTAAACTGCGTATATCGGATACAATAAATTCGAAATCTCTGACTCCTATTAATGATTGTATATGACTTGGCAACTCATCATATAAATGAGTAATATTTTCCATCTCACTGTTTGTTATTTGTACAACATTGTGTCGCAAATCCGGATTGGTCGTTTGATTTTGCAATGGTAGCATCGCAAAAGACGCGTATCGCGTTAATAAAAACATACAGAAGAACGATATTTTGATTTTATTCATGCTATGAGTCCTTTCATCTTTTATGAGTCCTTAATTACCCAAAAGAAAACGATTACGAGCAATATAATTGCTATTACCACTTCCATTACCAGAATCCCTTTACTTTGAGGGCTACGATTACCATGCCGGCGAGGGCTAAGATTGCGAGAATCATGCTTCCTCCTACGCGTAAGCTCTGTTCAGCCAGCCTTGCAGGAAGGCCTCGTTTTTTTTGTTTTGCACGGCCAAGACTCTGTAGAATCCCGCGGCCTCGGAACGAACGGCTGTTATTAACATGGATGGATCGGCGTTTGCTTCACATTGCAATGTATGACTTCCTGTTATCCCGTCGTCTTCCGTGAAGTATCTGACACATCTGAGAGCTCTTTGGAGGATTTTAACGGCTTGTTTCAATCCCGCGTTAACCGATAAATCGAAAATCTTCTCGGCTATGGCGAAGTGAGTGTATTCCCCGAATCTGCCGGGCAACCAAAAGTCTCTGTGATATAAAAACTTTGCCCGTTCGAGCGTCATGTTTTTGATGTCTTCATTGGGATAGGAAGCTTTACATATGCCGTAATTTGTTTCTCCTCCCGGATCTGACGGATGGTTTACATACCCGCCTTCGTTTTTCAATACGGAGGCGACAGCGGATTCAAAACGTTCGGCTCCCTTTTGGGCTTCTCTGACAGCTTGATTGGTCATTATATCTTTCATGAATTGTTCCATTTGTTACTCCTTTTCCATATTTGCCACCATTTTTTGGGTTTGTACAAAGAGTTTTCTCTCGGGTCGTATATATGCATGACTCTTGTTCTTGTTCTGTATCGGGTTGTGTGACATACCGAGTATCTTACCAAACAACAAAACATCGTCACTATTCCCGCTATTGCCCAATACATTTTAATCCTCTTCCGTTATTGAATATAAGAACATGTCTTCCCCGTTGAACCCGTATTGCTTCATGAGACACTCCTGTTTGAATCCGAGAAATTCGAGGAATCTTTTATTCTTTTGTATGTTTTTGCATCCTGTTTGCAACCTTGCTTTGAGTCCGTGGCGATTTTTATCTACTCTCGCGTATGCCATTAATTCCTTGAGGCTTTTCAGAGCTTCCAAATTAAACCTGTGCTTCATCAGGTTGCTTGAGAACAGATAAACATCTCTGTAATTCATGAGCGACTTGCAAAACCCCGCTATGTATATGACATTTTCTCCTTCGGTGAAGGTATACATTTCTCCGTCACTCATGCGGAACAGGTCGCTGAAGTATTTGGGATTGGCGGACAGGAGGTTATTGTATTCCTCTGTGTCGGAGAAATCCATGTTCAATAAATCTGAGGGAGTGTACTGACGAAAGTTACGCGTCTGAGACTTGAACATCCTGCACCATTGATATTAAGCTGAAAGCTGTGGGTTCGTTATGATGTATGTATATACATCTGTTTGTGGGGTCTCCGTTAATTACAGGGCATTTTACTGTGCCTGTAAACAGTCCTTCGGATTCGTTAAATATCGCTTCCGCTGTTTTCGGATAGGGTATAGGGCGACGTTCTCCCTCGGAGGTTCCGTAAGTTCCTCCCCATGACTCAAACAGATGCAACACCATGCTTCTTTGAGAGCCGACACATCCGACAGATGAGCCAGTCACGTTTCCTCCCGACAGAGGAACAGTCTTGAGACTCGCGGTAAACGGCAATCCGACAGAACAAAACAGTGTTGCTTCTCCATTCTTTCCTGCTTGCACGGTTCCGTTTGTAACGATACTTTTAAATGTTGTTCCGTTAGATATGACAGTTACTTCTTCACATTCAAAATGATCGAGACCGGTTACATAGTCAAAATAATGCAGCATTCTGGCGTCGTTGCCTCCGGCTGCTTCATAGCCAGTTTTATCGCATGTATCCAGCGGCTGCGGAACTCCGTTAACGAACCAATGCCCTTGGAATGTAAAAACAAATTTACCGTCTTCTATGGGGCTGCATGATTTTACAGTACAGTCTTTATTGCAAATATCTTCCATGTTGGGAATCGAATCAAATTGCACTTTTTCGTCTAATGTTAACTGTCTTTGACAGATAACAGCGGTCTCCCTACCAAGAATATAACCTTCCATCTCGGAGTTGGATAACTTATACAGCTTCCCTGAAACCAAAGAACCTGCTAAAGAAAACTTTGGAAAATTGATACTTACAGTATTCATAGCATGGTTAATAGCGTTCACACTGAATATGTGATGAATCCGTGACGCTTCCGGATCTCTTTTAGTGGAAATACTCTCTAAGCCTGCGTTTTCCCAAGCAAAGATAACGACTTTGTCCCCAACAGTTAAAAACTCAACTGTATCTAATTTTAAAATCGTCAGAACTTCATTCTTTAATGAGAAATCTTCTATTGATGCCACTTCGTAATAATATTCTCTTTTCGATGACGCATCTGTTACCGCTCCGAATATTGACGGGTCTATCATTCCTCTGTCTTTTGGGGAGAGCTGATTGCCGTCTATGTCTACGTGTTCGTGCTCATAAGTGAAGTCTCTCAATATACAGGCACCCGTTTCGGAAGGGGTCTGTATAAAAAAGGACAGGTTTTTGTTCAATATGCTATTAGCGGCTGAGTGTTCAAAAATGACAGAACAGTTTCTTCGTCTTGTAATAATAGCGGCAGCAAAGCGGAAATCACCTTTAATTTGAGTATGTGCTGAGGTATCGATTTTTACTATTGCGGTCTCGTCAGTTTTAAACATGCCTGAATCAAGATAATGCTGACAGTCCTCAACATCCCGAGAATTGTACGAGTGAGACATATACTCGATTTGCCTGTTATCTTCTCCCGAAGCCTTATTTCTGTTTACGCACAGCCACAAATGGTCTTCGCCGTTATGTTTCATGGAGGATACGCATTCCACCTTCGCGGAATGACCGCCGGCAAGCTCATGTTTACTCCAAGCGAGGATGCCGTTGTTTTTAAGATAAGTAAGAGCGCATAAATAACCAGCTTTAGTAGCACACCAGTATGTTTTTATGGGATGCTGCGTCCAGCAATGAGAAACTATGCCCGATGTCGTAAGCTCGTTCGCCAGCAATGACACGTCGTTGGCTTTGTATGTACCGGTTTCAGAGGATAAGATTATTTCATGGACGTTCTTTTCGGAAGAATCAACGAAAAATACAGATTCCCCTCCGATAACGGGAGGGAGAGGAGAAGCGGAAACAGCGTCAAACATACGCACGGAAATATTCGCTGTGGACATCTGAGCTTTATCATCCGGAGCCCCTGCCATAAAAATACCGCCGTTCGTTCCGATGAACAGTTTGTTTTGTCCGATCATCCACAGTATTTTATCCGTATACTGCGAACCCATCTTAACCTGAAGAGCGCTGAGGCTTGTGTTATCAGGAGTAAAATCCATTGTGTTGTCAAACTGCATGGAAGAGCCCCAAATTCCTGTGGGGTATTCCTTGTTTGAAGCTAAGAATAGCCGTCTCTCATATAACGCCGCCGCTTCCGGATAGCCTCTTTCTTCCGTAAAAGCACTGACGCTCCAATTGAGAGTCGCCGACGCATTCGAGCCATCCTTGCCGTCTCCGGTTGGGAACTTAAAATTACCAACCTTTTCGCTCCCTTCTTCTTTTTTTAAGCAATTAACACAAAACTTCGGATATATCGTGGCTTTAATTTTATGAGGCCTGCTTCCCGTGAAATCTATACTATTTATAGTAAGGCAATAAAACGCCAAACCGTTATCCAGCATGTACTTTAAATACAGATAACTTCCTTTGTCGCTTTGTTTAATAGCTCCGTAATATTTTTCTTCTATGGGATCTTCGTCACTCGGAGCGTTCTGAACAATAATTTGATAATTCCCGTTTGGATCGTTCGCCGATGTAGGCTTCAGATACACCGGAGCGTTGACGGAAAAAGTTTTGGGAGAATTAACATAATCATCTTTGACGGTTATTCTGAATTTAAAGTTGTTTTCTCTTATTATTCTGTACAACCCGATTTTTGTGACAACGTTAATAAGATTTCCTTCCTGCAAAATATTTCCGGTTTTTAAATCTTCCAAGGTAAACGGAACATACAAATCAGAAATGCGGGTTACGCCTCTCGCGGTATAAAATCTTATGTATCCCAGCTCCATTAATCTGCCTGACGCGTCAACAATATATCCGTCAGCGTTATATCTTAACCCTTTGGGATATCCGTATACTGCGGCTGCATCATCAGACAAATTGGTATTGGCGGTACCTTTATGCCTGTCTATAACCTCAAGGTCTCCGAACTCGCACATGTAGGATTCTAAAGCTGAGTATATAAAGGGGAATAATTTGACGGGTTTGTTGTATTTGGTATTGGCGACAAAGACGGTGCCGCCGCGTTTGATTACGCCGCCCGTATGCATCACCTGAAAGTTCGTGCATTCGTCCAGAGCGTTGTTGTAACCCTCGAACTCTGTGTTACCCTGCACCTTCTTGCTTACCAATCCGGTAGAAAAAGAATTGTGCGCGAATCTGATTCTTGCCATTTTAAAACTCTGTTAATGAGGCCAGTAAAATAGGCCCGTAATTCGTTCCGTCTATAATGTTCTGAGAACAATCAACCGACTTAGCTTTGGAAAGCGAATACGCGTACTCCTGTTGTAACGATTGAAGCATGGTGACGCTGTCATTTAATGTCTTGCAGAGCCTTATGGCGATATCGGTTATCAAGCACTCGGTAAACAGCGGAGTAAACAAGTTCGGATCTTGTATATCGTATACATATTTTATGATAATCCCGTTGAGATAAGAATATATCTTTCCTCCTGATATTAAATACGGAGGCTTCTTATTGTATTCGGATACAAGTCTGTAATACAAACCGTTGTATACCCGAACAAGTCTTAAGAAATCAGCGGGCAAATCATACTCGTACGTATAATCTTTAACAGACAGGTCAGGATTCGTGTCAGGTTCTTGAACCTCGTATCGTTTTTCCATGATGGAAAATGACCAGTCGTACTGAGCCAACAAAACCTGAAGGGCGTGCCTGTATATTAAAGAACATGACTCGGCTTCGATTGTATTATTGTCCAGCGACGCAATGCTTTTAAACCCAAGTTTCAATAACGCCGCCGAACAAATGTCAACTTCACTTTTCATCGCTAAAATTGATCAGTGTTTCTCGCCTGAGACAACTGCTCAACATATTCAACGTTTACAATATACGATCTTGTGTTCACAATCGCCGCTGAAGGTTTCATGAACAAATATCCGAAATCGTCGTTCTTATACGGAGAGAAAATCGCATTTTCGACATATCTTGATTTGCCGTCCACTGTTTGAGCAGTACACATTTGCTGATACAACGTTATGTCAGTGTTCTGCAACACAAGATACTTCCAATCCGTGTACGCGGCTGCCGCGTCTGTCAGCACGGGCAATGTTAATATCTCTGTTCCCATGTCTTTTGATAAGAGACCGAAAGTTAAGTTCCCCGCTCCCGCGGATGCGCCGCTTCCAAATACGCCAACGCTCTTGATCGCAGATGTAAACTTAATCGGCATAATAATATATTGTTCATTGACAGCGGCGGCGGAAGCGCCAAATACGGCGGTTGAACACATTAATACGCCTCGATGCTTGATGACGGGAATGTCTTTTTTTGATGATTCAAGATTTATCAGATTACTGTTTATCATTTTATATACTCCTGATTAATGTCTGTATGTCGCGTTATTTGCGGGACTGTGGTTTATTTCTATTCTGATGACTGATTCTTCGAACATTCTGGTACAACCGTACATGCCCATATACATCATAACATCGGCGAAGTTTCTTTCAGGGCTTTGACCTGTCTTCAATGTCAACGGAGCGGATATACCAAGCACGATTTGACCTATATCATACAGATAAGCGTAACTGACGTCCGCACCGGCTCCGGCAGCGACAAGGGCACCTGCGTTATTGACTCTGCTTTTTCCACTCGGTATAAGCTCACTCGGAATAAACGCGGAAACACCGTGAAACATTCCCAAAGAACCTGTGGCGAATGAAGGCTGCGTATTAAACAATACGTTACTCATGCGACTGTCGGCAGCCAAAGTGGCGAAATCATATGTGGACGCGATACATATAAAAGGTCCGAAATTAAACTTCCCCTTAAGCTTGCTGACAGCTTTAACAATTTTGGAAGTGCTTAACCCCGCCTTGGAAGAAACAGGTTGCTGCGGATCCGCGGACGGACTCAACGTAGCGTCGTTCCAAGCGATTGTTTGAGTCTTATCGTAATCTTCAGCGGCTGCTATGAGCGGACTGTCGGCACCCGGAAGACTCTTAGGTCCGTTTTCCGTGTTGGCTACTCCCGATAACCCGTTTATGATAAGTTTATCGATATATGTTCCGCACTTGAATGCCGCCTGCCTGGCGATATCTCCGGGGTTCAACGTGGCTTGCTGAATCTGAGTAATGGAATCAACGGCGATCGGAATATTGAAAGCCTCAGGCTCGATTGTACGAGCGTCATATTTGGTATCAACAAATTTGGTATGCTCATTCGGTTGCATCTTCTGAGCTTCACCTACTGTAAATTGACGAACAAGAGTTTGCTTGCCCACAACTTGCTGTTGCGATGTCGCCGCCAACAACGCGGAACCCTGTTGAGCCAAAAACGGATGAAAAACGAAATCAATTTCTTTGTAAAAAGAGGAATCTATATTTATAGCCATAACACACCTGTAATAAAAAAACAACAAATCGGAACAGTCCGCGCATTCAAATCACGAACTTCCTTTAAATGTTTTCTGTCATTAAGGTGCGGATATAAGTATGTAAGGTTCGCCTAGGCGAATTCTCCCGAGAACAGACATTTCACAACCTAAGTTTATCTGTCCAACCTATACGGTCACATTCTCCCGAATTAAGAACACGCACATATTGTATACAAAACAACGCACGTTCGCAACAGTTATTCTGAAAGCTTAGCGAGCCTGCGGAATTCCTCCGTCGCTTGTTTGTGTCTCGGATGTCTCGGATCCATCATAGCTTGCTCGTTGGTTTTATCTTTCTTAAAATGCTCAAACTGCAATTTGGCGTCCATGGGAGCTATATTATTATAGCCTGATGATTGAGAATTGGAGCACATTTCCCCAAACGCGGCCAGCGTCTTGGCCACAATACTGCCTCCCGCCATTACTGCCGCTTGAAAACTCGCGGACACAGCGTCAGGAGAAGCTCCCGTAAGTTTAGGAATAACATCGTTAACGCAGATACCCAAAGAAGCTTTTTTATGTTCAAACGCCTTGCCCCAATCTCTCGCGAGGTCGGACATTACTTGCTGTTCAGCTCCTTTAATTTCCTCAACCCTGTCAGCGATGATGTTGTTGGCCATGCCGTTTAAGGCGTCATACAAATATTGTGATTGATTCCTGTTCAGTCCCATATCTTTGGAGAGTGCTTTCAAGTCTTCCACATCTTGGTCGCTCATAAGATTTTGACGCCCGTCAATCTCAGACACATCAATGGAATATCCTTTCGGATCGGCGGGAATATCTCGCAAATGCTCAATCATTTCTCCATATCTTCCCACATCCTCGGAAGAAAAATCACTTACTTTTTTACTGATCAGATCTACGGCTCCCATGTATGCCTTAGCTAACGACTCCGGGTCTTTAAATCTGTCAATTCCCGAGCGTAACTCGGGAGCGAAATTTGTTTTCCAGGCGTCCTGAGCCGAAAACGAGACCGACGGCTGTGCCGTGTTGTCAGTGCTTGTGTTAAGAGCGACGCTTTGCGTATCGCTTACTTGGTTGGCAGTTACCTGCTGTTCATTGGATTCCATTCGCTTCTCCCATACATATCTAAAAATGTCGCCAAATCAATTCTTAATATACTCAATATCTTCATGATAAAATACCTTTTACCGTTATTATAATAAGCTAAATTGCTGTCAGTTTCGTATTTTCCCACGTCGTTTAACGAACACTCGTTCGCCATAACAGACAAAACAAGCCTTCCGTCTTCATTGTTGAAAACTCTGTCAAAGGTGTTTTTTATATGGGCTACCTTATCCGCGTTACTCATCTTTGTTAAGCTCCTTTATTTTTATCGCCGCGTCCAACGCTTTCTGTTCATTCTCAGCTTGAGACTGAGCTTCCGCTTGTTCCGCTCTTTGCTTTCTTATTTGCGTTACGACATCATCGGAATTTATTATCTTTTGTGATACTCCGAATATCTCGGCGTCTTGCGAGATGACAGCGTCAAGATTGATTCTGTCAAGCACGCTTCTGTCAACCTGTGCCGCCTGAATGGTTTTTTGCAATAACATCTCGTTATCCTGAACCTCCTGCAACCTCTGCATCCTCGACATCTGCCCGCTGAAACTCACATCCAATTGCTCAATAGGCATAGGCAACATCTCGGGAGGCACTCCCGCTTCTTCGTACGGAAACGGCATAATTTGATTTAACGACATCAGAAGATCCAAACTCTTCTTCACAACATGATTCAAGTCTTCTTTTTCCAGTCTTACCAAAATAGGCCTCAATCTGTTGTTCGCCTGTATCTTGCGTTCGTTGACCTCGGTAGCCGTCATATTCGGATTTTCCGCGGCGAATATATCTATCGCCACCAATGACTCTTCCAAATCCCGCAGCTTTAAATCATAATACCTCATCGCGGCTTCCGGATTCCCTCCGAAGCTCATCGGTTGCACCGTCGCTCTGCCATTGTTGTCCAATCCCTGAAAAAACGCTCCCGGATGCATTTGCTCAGGCTTAACGCTGCTTGCGTCCTGAACCAAATATAACGGCAACGTAGTGTAATCTATACACTGCAAAATCCTCTTGGATACTTTGTTGATGGCTATAATATCCGGCATGGCGTTCCATACATACGATTTGCCGTACACTTCGTTCGGAGCTACCAAAAACCTTGACACAACATACGTGGGAAACTTATGCATCCCTATATCCACAACGTTCCTGTTCGTTGTATCAACCACGCAACTGACATAACCCGAAACAGGTATCAACTCCTTCAACGGATTCGGCATTACAATTTCGACATATTCATATTTTTTGGATTCGGAGCCGTTCGCCGATGTCAACTTTTTCGCTTCTTCAAGTTGTGACCTGTGAACCCTGTCTCCCCACAAATCAACCGCCTGTTTCGCCGTGACGTTCAGCGATCTGTAAATATTCCCTATGTCTCCGTATCCGTTAAGCTCAATATAAATATCCTGCATTGATATCGTATTGAATCTTATCTTCCCCGTATCTTTCCTTATAATGATTTCCCTGCACGACGTGCCGATCGTAAACCAATCCAAATGAAAACTGAAAGTCGACGGATAAAAATTACTCTCAGGATCCGAAAACAACGAGTACAGCTTTTCCTTACAATGTTCCAGCCATGCCTTCACCGCTTCGTTATTCTCCAAAAGACCAACCCGAAACTTTAAATCCAGCCACTTTACAGACGGGTCTGTTATCTGAGAACTCAAACATGATACAATCTTGTTTATCTTCCCTGATACCGAGCTTGTATGATTCTTTATCTGATTGGTATTAGGGTTTGCTCCGATCCTCGGGGAATCCGCGTAATCTCTGTAATTCGGAAAAACATGCGTTTGTATTGTATTCCACTTCGACGACCACGAAGACCTGGAAGTCTTAACTCCGTTAAAATTATTTATAATCGTCTCGGGTTTCAAAACACTGCCGAGTAACATATCTATGATGGATTGCTGTTGTTGCTGAGCAGCCTCTGCGGCTTTATCCGCGTTTTTCGCTTTATCTTCTTTCACGTAATGCCTCATCAGTTTTTTTGGGAGTGCGTTTTTTGACTTTCAAAATCCTGCGTCTTCTGAAAATACTGTCATCTTCATGATTATATATACTTTTCAATCTGTAATCTATTTCATGACCTCTGCGATTACCTGACGCGAGAGAGTACAATCCTTCCTGCTCAAACTCCCGATGAACCAATTGTTTTGCCTGAACAACAGCTTGATCGAAATTCGGAGGAGGAATATATGTCATTTTAGCGTTCGCGTCAGCGATTTCTTTGGGAAGAGACCTTCTGTACATGATCGATGCCGCGGCAGCACCCGTGTAACCGAGTATATCCTTCCCCGTTCTGTACTCTGAATCTTTCTTTACATAATCGACTACACTGTCGCCAAACGCGGGTGCCAAGTGACTCGCCAACTTTGGTAACGCGTAACCTCCCAGTGCCCCCGATAACCCGCTCATAAACACAGACCTTCCTCTCGCTCCTCCAAAAAGAGCGGTGACAGCTCCTATCCCGAAATGCATCGCCGCAGTTTTAAAACCATCACTCATTGTCGGATCTTTTTTAGGCATTATTGACCATCCTTTCTTCTGAATATTCCTCTTAACAAATCCTGATCATAAACAGGCTCCTTGCTCTTGAGAGTATAAGCGAACCGGTCTTTCCCCGTATCCGGATCTCTTATCTCTTTATTAAGAATACCCCTCATGAAATCCCCCTGCGGTACAGGTATCGGATAGGAAGAACCTGTCCTCGGAAAACCGATACTCCTCAATGAGCTGACACTTCTCCGGACAGCGGGATTTACAGAAATAACAGGACTTACAGAAACAGAAAGCCTGTTCCTCTGAAGCTCTCTAATCTCCGCCTCAGCTGCTCTGTTAGCGGCTTCTATATATGCTTGGTGATAATTACTTATTCTGGTTTTGTTGTTTGTAATAACAGAAACCATTTGATCAAATTCCCATTGGGGAACAGGATGCCTGTTATATAGCCACCTATCATAGGGCGGGATATACCCTCCATAGCCCAAAGCACGCATGTAATTCGCATCGGCATTTGATAAATGATACATGCCATCACTGCCGGCAATAGGAGCAAATTTACTGTCAATATCAGCAAACGCGGCTGCTACAGCTTGTTGATGACTCGCAACCACTTTTCTGTTTTCTTCCGCAATCCCTTCTATTGTGCGTTGTGCCGGCTCCCGACGCGGAGAAGGCACTCTCACAGGCGTTGGTACAGAAGCAACAGGTGGTGCGTAGGTGGCCTCAGGATGAGCATCATAATGCTGTATAAGCTGTTGTCTCAACGCGGATGGATTATGTGATACAGGAGTCAAACCCAAATCTGTAAGCATCTTTCTTAACGCGGTCGGATTACTCGGAAGGGGCGGCATAGTCGGCATATTATACTCCTATTCTGTATCACTCGTTACACTTCCAATATCAGACTCTCCTCCAACGCTCATAATACCTTCCATCTCACCCAACGGCTTGGCAGCAAAAGAAGACATATTGTCTGTTCCTATGTGATACGCTTTGGTGGATACTAATAACGACATATCATGTGTTACAAATAAATCTGTGTTTTTCGAGTAGTGAAAATCACTTGCCCCTCCGAAACAATTAAAATGAACCTGCAACGGATTATCTGACAAGTTTTTACAAAACCAAGCGTTCTTGTTGTTATCAATCAATAACCAATTATTCTGCCTTCCCAACAGACGCTCATACATATTGTTATATGTTTGCGTCAATGTGAAATTCGAGCCTGTGTATGAGCTGTAAATGAAGCTTTGCGGATAACCTGTGCCGTCTTTGACAACAACATAAATATAATCATCATCAACAGTTAATGACAGCGGTATATGATTATTAATAAATGTATGTTCAGTGACAAACGTATAGTCCAGTGTTGTCATTGACACTATTTCGCTATATTCGTCAAGTTCACGTGTTTTTCTGAAAAAATAGAACTTTCCTTTGAAAAACACAGGCGATGAGAAGATATCTCTAATTGAGTTTGGCACAACGCTCCATGTGTCTCCGCCGTTTAAGCTGTTATATAAACCATTATAAGAACATATCAAAATATATCCCTGCGTTTCATACCATCCATGGAAAGATTGAAAACTGATAGATTTTTGAGTAAAGCTGTAACCTCCATCGGAGCTTAAAAATATTTCACCGCCATAAGGTGAATCATATAAGCTTGTCGCAAATAAAATGTTCTTTCCTGATTGCAAAAACGATACAATTTCATAAGCATTATTAATCTTTTCCGTCTTGTACCAAGATATACAATCGTTGCTTCTGTATATATAATTGCCTCGGGCTATAAAAAATATTTTCTTTCCGTTTATCACAAACGACGCTACGCAAGATGGCATAATATCTTGTTTGCCTCTGTCAACAAAAGCGATTCTTTCAGACACCATGTCGCCTGTAATAACAGGCTCGTTTACAAATTCATCTCCACCGCCACCTGTGGCTATCAATACTCCATTATTTACGGCTAATCCCTCACCGATATGCAGAGATAAAAACGACAGATTATCCAAATGCAAAGGATTTGCTTCTCCTCCTTGTACTCTTATGCCGCCCAAATTCCCGCTTTCTGTGGCGTTTTGTAACGCAATTCCGTTATAGCCTGTGGTTAATCCTTCTTCGGTTGTGAGAGTTAAATTGCCGTTACTTAAGCGTAAAGGATTATCCAGCGAATAATTATATATTATTCCTCCAAGCACCCCTTCATCAGCAAGTTTCAACGATATCTCATCGCCATTCTTTCGCAGCCCTTCGCCTACGGTAATATCTCCGCCGCCCGCGTCTTTCATCTCAACGTTTTTTCCGTCTGAACCGAAGCCTATTACCTTATTCGCTCTGGTCGAAGCTGTCGGAAGCTCAAGATTTGTACCTGACAAAGATTCAGATGTATTTATTCTCACGCAACGAAAATTATCGTAATCCCACACTCTTTGCAGGCTCATAACACCTGAAGAATTAAACGTGATTACTCTGTCAGCTCTTCCCGCGGCGTTAGGGAAAGTGTATCCCGCTTCTCCGTCCGGAAACTTCATCGCGGCGTTTAGTTTTATCTTATCTTCTTTAGACATAAATCCGTCAGCCTCCGCTGTAGCCTTTTCATAGGTCGCGGATATGGTGTTTATGCCTCCCATGTGCTTGTATAAATCATAATTACTTTTATCGTAAACCAACGAAAATTTATTTAAAAATATTCCGAACTCATATGCTTTGTCTAAGGTTGCGTGAGACCAATTGAAAGCGTCTTCGCTTGTATACAGCTTATTATCACAAACAAAAGAAAAAGTATTTTTATATACAAAAATATTCCACAGTGAATCTTTATCAAAGTCATCCGATACTTTTTCAAAAGAATTATACGGATAAGCGGAAGCGTATAAACATTTCTTTTCGCTCCCTTCCCAAGCCAAAACAAGGAGTCTGTTATTCGAATACTTGATATTTATTAAAGGTGTCAGCGGAATAGTCAGAGTTTGAAGCAAATTCGTAAACTCAGCGTTGTATATTAATATATCAACGATGTCCGTAACACAATAAATTTTGTTTCCGTCAAATGCCATGCCTATTATTCGATATGGCAGAACTTTTAATGGTCTCTGTACTCCGTCGACATAATATGCAATCGCCGTTTCACCTGGATCAGAATTAACAATCGCGTAAAAAACAACATGTTCCTTCCCTTCGCATATTCCATAAGCTCCTGTATAAAACGCGTATGACCATGGCTCTTTCGGTATTTTACCGTCATCAATCCATGTAACTAAATTATCAATACGGCTTACGCGAATATGATTGTCTTTATCAACAACATACATTTTGTCGTTTGAACGAATTACTCCATATCCCGAGTATTCAAAAGGAAGAAATACTTCCTGCCATTCAGCACATTGTCTTGATACATCTGACAACATCAGTTTATTAGGATAAATAGCGGCTGTAACGTGTTCATCGTTGTGCAGCAGAATATCAACTATGCTGTTCGAATCCTTATAACATTGTTCCACATTATGAGCTTTTTCTATCTTGATATGCTCTCCCGCTTTATACAAATCTTCTCCCACGCCCCCGACATAAGAAACTACATTGTTCTCATCTATGCGGATGTTCTCTCCTCCGACAAGCTTGTTAAATAAATCATTATAACTTCCTGTAGTCGCCACAGGTTTAAGAGCGGGCTTATTCAGTATTTCCGATATTCCTGATGAAGCAG
>CAYLSP010000001.1:4104-14703 GCA_964385935.1 uncultured Defluviitaleaceae bacterium | reverse complement strand
CACTTCTTACCTGTGCATCAGGAATTACAGGTTTATTGCTTAAATCATTATAACTGCCGCTGGTGGCCACAGGTTTAAGAGCGGGCTTATTCAGTATTTCCGATATTCCTGATGAAGCAGTCCAATCACTTCTTACCTGTGCATCAGGAATTACAGGTTTATTGCTTAAATCATTATAACTCCCTGAGGTAGCGACCATCGATAAATTGTCGACCTTTCTTTTATCGTCGCTCGACATAAGTCCGTCCGAAGATGTTGTTGCTCTCTCATATGTGGTATCAACGGCGTTCATAACTCCGTCTGCCGTCATCGACAAATTCTCTCCAACCTTGACGCCTCCCAATACTTCAGTTGTGGCAGGATTCAAAACAAAATGAACAGGCTTATTGTTTAAATCATTGTAATCACCTGAGACTGCTACATCTGACAAATTCATCGGGACACAATTAATAATTGCTCCTCGATTGGAGTCGTCCACAACTACGAACTTGTTGCTGCCATAGCACACTGAACACCATGATAAATTTAAGTTAGACGGCATGATAATACGATCCCACTTAATACCGTCAGAGCTATATGCCACAACACTATATGAACCGCTAAAGCTGAAGCTCATCACAGCTACGAACTTGCCATTACCGTAACAGACTGATCTCCAATATCCGCTGAACTGCATATCCTCCGTCGGTTCCCAATTAATACCATCTGCGCTGTACGCCCCCTGATTGAATTCGCCCACAGCTACGAACTTGCCATTACCATAACATACTGAATACCAGTTTCTGTAGGACTTCATATTCATCGGTTTCCAGTGGATACCATCATAGCTGTATGCTCCATTATCGCTATTGCCACTCTGCACAGCTACGAACTTGTCGATACCGTAACATACTGATTCCCAATATCCGCCAAACTCTATATCCATCGGTTCCCAATTAATACCATCTGTGCTGTAAGCCCCATAGGCATTGATTTTTGAGCCGCCCACAGCTACGAACTTGCCATTGCCGTAACAGACTGATTTCAATATTCCTTCGAATGACATAGTCAAATTTGTCCAATTTATGCCATTGTAGCTGTATGCTGCATGATTTGTGCAAACGACATTACTGCTACGCACAGATACGAACATGCCGTTCCCGTAACAGACTAAGTTATTTTTTGAATTCATCCGTTCCCAATAAATACCATCTGCACTGTACTCCCCGTAATTGGAGCCGTCCACAGAGCCGTCCACAGAGCCGCCCCCAGCTACGAACTTGCCATCGCCGTAACATATAGACCGGGATTGTACGTTTAACTTTAAAAAAATCGGTGTTATTCTGTCGAGATATATATCCCCCAGTAGATACGCTTTAAGCCTACCGTCAGCATCTATGCTCAGATTATCTCCGATTTTTACCACTCCAAGTCTGTCATTCGAGGCAGTAGCGACGCTTACTATACCTTGAATATCTACATCTACGTTCTCTCCAATCTGCACCATTCCAAGATCTTTTTTTGTTGACACTCTCGGCACGATTCCGATTTCGTTAATGTGTTGTATTATATCTTGTATTAACAGAGTTAAACGATCCAAAGACATCTCAAGGTCGCTTGAAAAAATAACCCTAGACGATAAATTCTTTTCCTGAGTAGTCGGTATGCTTCTTGACAAAGATATTTTAGATAAAGGATCATCCAAAGTTTTCAATAAAGTAACAACTCCGTAAGCTCCGTTTAATCCGTCTGATATGTCTAAACTGTAATCATCTCCAACGTTAAGAATCTTCTCTTTTCCTGTGCTGTCTTTTGCTTTAACAACCAAATACTTTTTGTTTCTTAAAAACTCAAAATTAACATTAATTGTAGAGCCTTTTTTGTAAACCGAATGTTCGGTTCCTATATTATGAGTATTATTTAAAACTGTCATATAAAGCTCCTTTTCTTAAAATAATGATTTGTAAACGGTCTTAATCCCCAAGTGTTAACAATAGGCAGCCGATTTCTTATCGCTTTGCCCTTACCCTTAAACTTTTTTGTACATAAAGAATTCATAATACCAAACATATCATTAACGAATTTTATGGGAGCAGACGTTGAACCGACTATGTCACCTTTGCCTCTGTTGAATGTTCCTTGAAAAGTATTAATCGCTTGTAAAGGAATATTCATGAAATGCGTGCTTACATATGAATAATCAAGAACTTCTTTCCAATACTCCTTCGTTCCTCGTTTCGTTTTTTTTCCGTCTGACCAATCGGATATTTCTTTTCTTAACATGGAAAGTCCCACGCTCGTCGTTATCGCCGTCCACGCGTGTTTGTTTACCGCGGTTCCTTTGAGGATGGGAGCCATAATATTGTTGTACAGCATATACGGATACGTGGAAAACATAAAAAACATACTGCCGAATTTCGATCTCAAATACCTCGGAACATTTCCCGCCCTCGGCGTCATCACAGTTTGATCAACCGACGTTTGAACAGTACACATTAACTGATCCGCTATCTCTCTTTCCAATTTATTTATCGGCAAATAATGCAATCCGGATACTGTTTTTCCCCCGAATTTACGGAACGCGTTCGCTATTTCAATCTTGTAATTTTCAGTTATTCCGAACAAATTAAGAGCTTCCTTATTCGGTGTATTGCTTATGCATTCCTCAATGATATTGCTGTAAATAAGATCTCTCGCCGCTGCTTTCAGTACACTGTTATAATAAGTGACAAACGATATTTTATCGTTCGCCTCTACGATTTTTCTTACCCCTTTCGAAATCGCGTTACGATCAGCGGTAACCCCCAAATCCATATACCTGTTACGTTGAATCATGCTGTCCAATAATTTAATAGCGTTTTTATTTTTCGCTATTGACGGAACCAATTCTTTCCCTATGGCTCCTGTAAACGAAGCGAGAGTCTTTGAAGAAACCCCGCCGTGAAATACCAATCCCGCCAAATCAGGTATCATGGAAAGAAAGATTTTGCCTCCGTAGGCGGCATAAGTCATTCCTTTAACATTCGCCACCCATGATTGTACCCTTGGGCTCGCAGATCCTCCGTAAGTACCTTTCAGCAGACTTTCAACATCACACAGCAACTTGTAATTATATTCGTGAACTTCTTTCGTAATTTCTGCATGTTGCTTATTGAAAGAAGCCGCTCCGACAGTCTCTTTGTTTTTCTTATAATAGCTTTCTCTGAGAGAATCCCAAGAAGAGTAACCATGCTTCTTGGCGATAATATTCAGATCCGATTCAATCAACAATTGTTTCCACAATCCCAATCCTGTGGCCAAACTGTCTTTTTTCAAAAACCCTGACCGCAATAACAGCGAATCATGAATCGCTATTTCTCTCTCTTTGGTAAACGAAATACTTCCTCTTAAATCATTAAACGCCGCGGCTCTCGCCTTAATATCGTTCCCTGTTAATTTAGGAATTATCCCGTTAATTATTTTCATTATTTCATCGGGAGCCAAGCTTCCGTTTTCCAGCAAAATCTCTCTGTACAGCAAAGCCTTCAAATCTCCGATGTTTTCATATATGCCGTCCGCGTTGTATTTCCTGACGATGTGTCCCAATGCCACAATGTTTGGTTTTTCGGAATCGGCAACCTCCGTAATGCTTTTTTTAAGCAGTTCCTCCGGAGTCAAAACTGCATCTTCCGCAGTCAACACTTTTCTTTTTACCGAGATTCCTCTCTCTCCGAAAGCCTCATCCAAAACCCCCGAATACTTCGCTCTCCTGATTATCTTTCGCCAAAACTCTGTTTCCGCTTTCGCCGCCTCCAGAACATGCGGATTATCGCTCATGGCCGCAATCTCATACGTAGACGACAATTCCATATTCTTAATATGCTCTTCGTCATAAAACCTGAACTCCACCTGCCTTTCAGGTATCGGATTCTCTTGAAGTTTTGGTTCTTCAAACATCGATATTTGTTCTTCTTCCGGCAGTCTTCCGAAACGCAATTCTCCGGTATTGATGTTCACATATGTGTTGGCTCTCGCCTGAGATACCGCTTCGTCAAAATCTTCCGCCGTGCCATGTCCTTCGGATACAAAAGCTTCTCTGCTTTTTGTCCGAGCTTCCGCTATTTCCGCTTCTTCTCTGTAAAACATATCCAATCGCTCGTCAGTCGCTATTCCGACAACTCCGTTTCCTTTCAGATTTTGATGCCTGTCTCCGAATATATCTCCCGCCATTTCCCCGATAACAGGATCTCCCGAATTACGCATTTGCGACGCGGGGGCGTTATTAAACATTTCCCATACATAACGATTGGCTTTATACAATGTTTTCCCGTATCTTCCGTACGACTCAGTCATTAACGTGCCGTCCGCGTTTAACTTAAAACTTGAATCTATGGTATCAACAGCGTATTTGATCGCCTTCGTCAGACCTTTTGACAAGCCTCCGAACACTTTATGAAAACCGCCCCCGATTACCGCTCCCGCCAAAAATTCCGAAGCGACATCGTAGGCTTCAAGCTCGTTATTAACTTTCATTCTTACGGAAGCGTTAAGCCCTGTGGCTATTCCCGCGGTAACCATGGTATTCACCGCCGAACTTCCGTATTTCATAAGCTTTAAAGCTTGAAACGGTCTTGCCCACGGAACATGATTCAGCGGATCCAGCACACCTGCCGTAATCGATGCTGTCAAACGACTGACCCATCCCTCGTTTTCAAGAGTTCTCATGTCAGCGGCGTCCTGACCGTAATACTTCATGGCCGTGTCAAATTGCTTCTGATTTTTAACATTCGCGAATCTGTGTTTTCCTTCCTCGGGAATCCCCTCGTAATCCAATTTGGCATCCAAATCAAAATCAGGATCGGGATCAGAAAAATCCGTAAGCCCGGTATAATAAGCTTTGTCTGCCAGATATACCGAATTACCGTGACGAAATTCAGCGGACACCACGGGAAACCACTCGTCAGCCCATTCCTTCATATCTTGAACCGCGTTATCATATGACGAGTCTGCCTCCGCACGCTTGGCATACGGATTGTTGGTTGAGAGCGACGGGAGCGACCCTTCGGGTGTTTCTGGTGTAAAGAACTCAAACCCTTCTCCGCTTTCCTTTACAACCTGCTCAGCTTCCGCGGGAACAACATCTGCGTCAGCAGATTCAGATCCTGCCGCTTTCGCTTTTTCGTATACTTCGTAGTCTTCAAGAATGCTTGTCATTTTTCTTTACAACTTCTGCTTTATTTGCCAATTTTACAATATTTTCAAACGACTCCTTAACATCAACAATTATTCTGGTATTGGTGTCTTTATCGTAAAGAAACTCTTTACTGTCAGGATCTTTGTCATTCAACAGATAATACATATTATATTTGCAGCCTGTCTCTTTCACAGCTTGGAACATTATACGACGCTTATCTAAAGTTTCCGCTGTGCCGACAGGAGTGTTGCTGTTTAAAACATCTTTGCATGCAGGAATTATTTTTTCTCCTTTGATTATTCCGAGAGCTCTTCCTGCTTCCAACATCAACACTTTCGCACTCTGCCAATCAGGAATACCCGTGTTCTCTTCTCTCGGAGGATTTACCATATACTTCGCTTCTTCACCATGTTTACTGTTTATATAGGTACGCTTAAAAAGGTTTTCGATATATTGGTTCGTTACAATCTTGGCGATAGACAAAGAACCTGTTTTCTTATAAACACGCTCCATGGTTTTTAAAACACTCGCATTCATAAGTTTTTTGTCATCATCTGTCGCGTGTTTTTTCTTAAACAACGAATCATAACCATAATCGTCATAGAATTCATCCAGCAACTTCATTGATTTATCACCAAAAGAATATTCGTTATTCCATGTACTTTTACGAAATTCCACCGTGGCGGAATTCTCTTCCTTAAAGAAAATATCTCTCAGTTCTAAGAGCTTGGATTTATCCGATCCCTGATATGTCACAACAGCTATATCGGCGAAATCCCGTATACTCTTATCGACGCCTTTAATGGCGGGTACTTCGTTATTATCTTTAACCGCTACACAGGCGTCAAAAATCTCTTCAACATTCTTCCCGTTTTTAATCGAGTGTTCACATGCTGTCTTCAAAGAATCTATCGAACAATTATATACAACAGCGTTATCTTTAGCGTACTGAACCTTGGCCGTGAGAGACATCGGTTGTCCCGACTGAGCCTCCGCAGCTGTGATATGCTCCATGAAATACTTGGCCTTTTTATTGCTGCTGACATTGGCAGGTCTTTTATCAGTCAACGCGTCTCCCATTTCTTCGTTAACTTTTATCTGCTTATCTTGGGATTTCATAACTTTCGCGTATTTCACCCGCATTTCTTTCTTTGTCATTTCTGAAACATCAGCGTTTTCAATATCCATAGGGCCTTTTGTTCCCTCAAGAAACCCTAACTCAAAATCCTTAAGCACGCCTCTTTCATAGGATTTTACCGCTTTTTTACCTGCATTTTCTCTGCGATAAGCAAGAGTTTCCGCATGCAGAATCTGAGCGTCTGCCATAGTGTTTAGCTTTCCCAAATGTTTCGCGTCAATGTTTTTAACAAAGTACTCTCCTTTCAACAACTCTTTCGCTGTGTAAGGATCCTTTTTTATCAGGCCGATCCCATAGGTATATCCCAACCTGTTCATACTTTGTGTTTTGAATTTCTCAAAATCCGCCTTTGAATATATATGCTCCATAGTCGACGCTTTAACAAAGTACTCATTGGAATAACCGGCGATACGATCAGGATCAATGAGTATTTTGTTCAGTGTTTCATTCATACCAACGCTCACTTTGTTCAAAGCGTATCCCGTATAATTTTCCTTCTCCTCTTTAAACGCGTTATTGGCGATATCGGCTTTGTTGCCTGTAAAGTAGCTCTTTAAAAAATTACCTACGTTGGAATTACTTGCTTTTTTAACCGCCTCTTCAGCTAAGGAATCGTACGTTCCCGTAGCGAATTCCGTAAGACCTTTCGACCCTTCAGGACTGTTGTCAACAAAATTTCTGTACTGACTCCTGTAGTTTTGATCAACATCACTTATTAACGAGCTCGCCTCAATTTTATCATACACCGCTTGCTGTTCTGCCATCGCTTTGGATGAATAAGCGCCCAAAGCGTCCAGGAAAGTAATGGCTCCCTTGCCACCCGCTTTAAGCAATACGTTGTTAACGCCCTTATATTCCGGAATATATATTCCCGAATCAGGCATTCTTCCCTCTCCCCGAGAATCAATAACAGCTTCGTTTTCAGCAACGATTACGTCAGGACTTCTTCTGATCATTATCTATCTTCCTATCACATCAAATATGTTTTTAGTTGGATCAATTCCAAGCGTCTCCGCTGATTTCTTAAGATCATTCCCTTGCAGCAATTGACCGACCCCCTTCAACAACGACGTTTTCGCGGCGTATCTCGCTTCTTCGGATTTGGCGTTAGCTTCAGCGACAGCCGACATAGCCGAATATCTGTAATTAACCGCCTGAACGTTAGCGTTAAACGCCGCCTCCTGAGCCTTTTCCGAACCCATAGCCAACGTTTGCCCCAGAACCATCTGCGGAGATCCGTCTAATGATATTCCCCTCATGTGGAATACCCCCGTTTGATCCGCCAACAATTGTTTGGTCTGTTTGGCTATCGCCGCGACTGCCTTCCTGCCGTTAAATTCGCTTACTTCAGCGTTAAACGCCCCTATCTGTCGGTTCATCTCCGCTTGCTCATCATAAAATGTAGCCACTTTCCTGCTCGCCCTGGCAGACGATACAGAGCTGAATAACCCGACAGCCATACTGCCCATGCTGACTATACTTTCTAACTCCACTAAACCATCCTTGTTTGATTGTTCATAAGCCGAGCCCTGCGTTGCTCTTCCGTCTCACCATACGCGTTAGTAGGCTGTCCATCAGAAGAACCTCCGCTGTTGCCGGCACCACCACCGAAAAGACTCGATATACCGCTGCCCAGACTTCCACCAACTGCCGCCCCGGCCGGACCTCCAAGTACAGCACCCACCCCCATACCGAGAACAGGCGCTATTTTTTTCATTACATTACCGAAACCGCTCATTTCTTACTCCTTATTTAAACGATGATTTTAGTGCAGAAGCTCCTGCTATCAGATTCTTCTTGTTAAAAAGAAAATCCAAGCCGCCTTGTTTAAGTTCCGAAATGGCACTTCCAAAAGCTCTGGAAAAACTTCCTTCCTCCCCTCTTTGGTATTCATTTTTAAAACCTATACCCGCGTTAATAACATTGCCGAGCATGTTAACTCCCGTTCCCATAGCTTGCCCTATAAGTTTCTTCGAATACGGATCATTCATTAAACGACCGGCTTTAGATAAACCTTCTTCTATTTTGCTTCCGGCATTTTTATCGAAGAGCCCCACAAGCCCACCTACGACGCTTCCGAGATTAGATCCCGCTTCAGCAAGATTCCCTCCCGATAGCAAACTCGAAAGCTCGCTCGAAAACGAACTGAAATCAATTTTACCTTCTCCAGCCTTCGGCAATTCCATAAGCTCCAAACTCGAAGATGCCGAAGGCGGCCTCAGAGCCGGCAAAGGCGCCGCATCCGCCGGATCCATAGCCGCGGCTATAGCCGCAACATTTTCATCATTGCTCTGCCTTGCGGTCAGCACTGGCGACCTTCTTTGTTGTGTCAATAACCCTCCTAAACCTGCCATCTATTTCCTCCTATCTTATAAATCCGGCAACATCATACGCAGCACTTTGGCCTCCTGTATTCCGTAACTTGCCTAACGATTCTATAGCACGATGTATGTTTGTTATCCCAGTATACGCTTCACTCATACTGCCAAATCCCAACTTATGCCATATATCACCCTCAACGTTAACGCCTACCGGAATACCTCCCAGCCGCTTACCTAAATTCTCTCTCGCCTTTTTATCAAAAGAATTCCTAAAACCTTCCGCAAAATCTTTGGTTGAAGTATGCCACACGCTCCTTGCCAATCCTCCTGTTCCCTTAATGACATTCTTCACTCCTGAAAACATCGTCCTGACACCTCCGTACGAACCCCTCAATCCCGACGCTATCCCAAAATCATCCATATAAGGCTTATAACCTAATTGTCTGTCTTCCCGAGTTGTTATAAAAATTCTATGCGGAGGCATACCGCCGTTTATGTACATTTCTCTTGCTCTGGCAGCTGTATTACGTTGAACTCGCTCTCTATTAGCATTTTCATCCCACTTTTGTCCGAGCGTTTTTTTAATTATTCGCGCTGGTGTTCCCACCGCGGCCGCTACAGTTCCCGCAACCGCTACAGCAGAACCAGCAAATAATTGCTTTATTCCCAATCCGATGTTCTTAAAATTCTCTCTGTAGCTTTGGTTCTCATTGGTCGCGTCGTTCCAATCGGACTCCATTCTCAAATCAGCCGCTTGCCGAGCGGAGAATCTCCCGAGGCTCTTCGTGCCATTCCCTATTATGCCCCCAGTTACATCAGCCGTACCATGCATAACATCAAGTGCACCTCTTGCAATATTAACTGTACCGCTCACTAAGGAAGCAGCTGTGCCGGTTAAATTATTTAAAGACCTGTCAGAAAAGGTTTCCAACTCTCCTTCTTCTTCACCCGAGTCTACTCTTCCAAACACTTCTCTTCTGGAAACTCCGGAAACTGCTTTCAAGCCTTCCGAAATTCCCGTACCAACCAAAGTCACAGGAACGGACGCGGCAACAACAGAACCTGTTAATACCCTGGACATTCCTCTTCCTATTCCTCGAAACCCGTTCATCACGCTGTCATCATTCTCTCTATATCTCGGAGCATGATTATTAATAAACTCAGTTGAATTAATGACAGCTGAATTAAGTCCGGCAGTATAATGTTGTACTTTGTCGGCCGTGTTACTTAATCCCTGAGATGCTCTGCCTGCCGCATAATCCAACCCTCGAGGTATAATTCCTCTTCTTTCAGGCGAATCATCCCTTACACTGCCTCTCCCCAACAAAGAAGTCGTATCATCTTCAATATTGATTGCAAATGCTGCTGGAGTTCTGCCTCGGTTTACCGTATTTCCGATATTGTTTCTTACAGGATCGACAGTTATTTCTGCTGCGAGAAGCGGAGTCTCTTCATCAGCCTCATCAGCTCTGTTTTGTCTTCGAAATATACTTTGTCTTACCATTTTTACTTACACCCTCAAAACATTATAATCGCAATTGCCCACAAATCCTGATCTTCGACTGCTTTCCCACACATCTTTTGAGACGGCTGCGTATCTGAAGGCGTCGGCACAATGGCTGTGCTCGTCATGTTGGGTGGTATCCATCTTTCTGCCCGTGCGTTTGTCCATCTTCCATTTAAACGATTTCAAATGCTCCAATCCGACAAGACATTCAGGATTCCTTGAAAACCTGCACGTCTTCAATAATCTCCTCGCTTCGTCTATCCCTCCCAACTCGGATGTATTCCCCAACACTTCAGCTCTGAACCCAAGCTGTTTTATCTGCTCAACTATAGGTAAACCCCTCATGTCGCTTCTTCCACCGTCATGAGGCAATATACACTTCGCGTAGTTATATGGTTTCCTGTTGAGAACATTCGCATAATGTGAGGTGTCCTTCCCGTTATCCTCAAAGAAGTCTATAAATGTTACCTGATCGCCCTTC
>CAYLSP010000001.1:0-4033 GCA_964385935.1 uncultured Defluviitaleaceae bacterium | reverse complement strand
TGACGGATCCCATATATACTCCTCTCTCACATTGTTATCCGTATACCTCTGCATAAACTCCCCATACACAGATCCCACCAACACATTCGCATCAAAGTCGCACTCAAACTCCTGTGCGTACTCCGCCGTACTCAGGTTGTTGCGTTGCTCCCGTAAAAAGCTCGGGTCAAGTATCTTATTATCCGATGCCTTCAGTGTGTAACTCTTCCAATCAGGATAAGCGTCATCCTGACCCCTTAGCCAAAACTCGTAAAATTGATTGTGTCCCTGTGCCGTTCCTATCGCTATCAGCTTCCTGTCCCTGCTGCTCGCCAACATCGGCGATATAACATTACCGTACAAACCCGCAGGCATAGACGCACACTCATCCAATACAATCGTATGCGGATGGCGTCCTCTCAAGCTGTCGGGAGCAGCTTCATACGACAACAATTGCAACCTCCTGACATCCCTTTTACCGAAACGAAAGCTGTAAATATTGTCTGCCTTGTTATGTTCTGCGAACCCGGTCGGAAAATCCTTTGTAAACTGCTCCATCTTGGAACCTACCGTGTCCTTAGCCTGTTTCAATGTGGACGAGAAAAACAGTACGCTCGTCTCATCGTGCGGAATCGTCATCAATCTGTACATCGCCAGTTGAAATGCCGCCACCGTCTTACCCATACCTCTCGCAGCCACCACCGCTATGTTGGATGACGCATCTTCAAACAAAAACTTAAACTCAGGTCTGTATAAGCCTACTCCGATTTCTTTCATTCTTTCTTCTCCGGCTCTGTAACAGACCCCGACAAAGCCTCTCCAAGCTTAAACACTATGTCCCTGTACCTCTCCCCTTCATCAGCCGACGGCTTCAAATACTCCAAATACATCTTAAGTATCAACGGATTAATATTGCCGCTCTCCAGCGTTTTAACAATTACGGCAAACACATTTTGCAACCTGTGGCGTACAAACGTATCGTTATCAATATCCTCAATAAGCTTGGGATACTTGCGTTTAACCGCATCTATCACATCAGGATGATAACCAACATAATTATCCGGCACTCCGTGCGGCTTGGAAAGATGACTGCGCCAGTCATCACGTATGTCTCTCAATAAGTTTAAATCGGCAACTCCTTTTTCTATTTTGAGCAATATCTCAGCTCTCTCCTCAGGAGCGTAAAACTTAAACTGACTGTTGTCTCCAAGGCTTAATTGCACTGCCCCACCTCTCCTAACGGAATATACTCCGCGTCTGACAACGTAAGCACCTTCGCGATCTTGTTCTTGTCGGCATAGTGATCGCTTTGAGACTTCTCAATACCAACTTTGATTTGTACCGCCAGTCCATCTAAGTCTTCGTATGAATCAATACGGCGAGCTTCAATCGCTCTTTTACTTACATCCTCTTGAGCAAGTCCTTTTGCTGATTCCAATATCGCCCGTATCTTAGACTTACCAACACTTACAAACTTCTCCGAACCCTCAATACCTATATTGTCGTAGATTTTTTTGTTCAAATGTGCCGAACACAATACAGTGCATACGCATCTCAAAAACTTAGTGTCATCGTCATTTTTAGACGTGTGAATCAAAAAACCCTCTACCGTTCTTTGCAGGCTGATCTTAACCCTTACAATCGTTCCTTCGGGAATTAACTCATACCCCTTTTGCAATTCCGCGTCGTTAAAATCTATCATCTTCTTTCCTCCTTATTACGCGAACTTTAATGAATTACCGATTTGAGGCATTTCCTCAGTTTGAGACGATTCCAATTCCACTTTAAAATCATATCTCTTCTCGCAATACTCAATGAATCTGTCGTATCTGCAATGTATTAAAAATCTGTTCATATGAAACAAATTGCCGAAATACAGTCTCAAGCGTTTACCTCTGAGATGAATACCCGCGTTACTGAATACCGTAACAGCTTCGTATTTACCGTAGCATTCAATGAATTCGGCAATAAGTTCTCTCGCCTCTCGGTCATTCTCATATCGCTTGTATATCTTCATCACGCTGTCGCTCAGTATATCAGCCGCTATCCTATTCGCTTTCGTCATTCTTTCCTCCCATGATTCTGTCGACCAGCTTTGATTCGACCCTGATTCTGTCGATGAGCGCTGATTCGACGAGCTTTGATTCGACCCTGATTCTGTCGGTACTCCGAAGCCTCCCTCATAAATCTTGTTGATTACCTTGAAACTCAACGCCCATCTGAGAAAATACCCGCACTTCCTTATCTTGTTCATGATGTAACCGCTTCGTGAGAGCTTTCTCACGTACTCCCTCCACCTCTCCAAGCTCTTAAATACTTTCTGATAACAGGCAACCATAAATCGAGAAAGCCTTTTGTTCAGACTCTCATCACTCCCAAGCTCCTCTCTCCAAATTTTAAACATATCCTGCACAACGGTTGTCATCGGTTTGGATTCGCAAAATAACCCAAGCTGATTGCTCGCTTTCGGAGTTGAGCATGTACGCTTCGCTCTTTCCGCTGTTTTACCACCATTTGACTTGTTATGATTTATTAACATAAAGCTCTTAGCTTTATTATATGTATGAATTTTTTGGTCACTCGCAAAACCAAAAAAGAGTGTACGCGCTTTATCAGTTAAACAAAATGACGCTATGCTTAAATTACCGTGCAGTCTCTGCGGACTCCTGAGAATATATTGTTTGGACTCCAAACTCTTGAGTGTCCTGTATACCGTATTCCTTGCCGCTTTCAAAACAGGCATAAGTGTACCGCAAGAGCACTCAACCCAATCCTTACCCTTAAATTTAGTGACATTATCCGAGGCGTTCGCTATATATCTCAGCGTCACCTCTTCTCTGAGCGTTAACCCGTCTTCCATAATACCCCATCATCAGTGAAGTATCCCGAGTCTCCGTTGAACATCCGCCAAGCTTGAGAAAGTCAGCTTTAGTTTGTTTTAATTTAAATTGATTTTTTGATTAAGAAAATATAGCTGCAAATCCAACAAAAAATCAGAATACTTAACTAATAATCTACTCAGTTAATTTGAGGATTGCAAGGGGGTATTTTAGTGAGTTATGTAACCTCTTTTGGTTATGGCGTTTAGGTGTATAAGCATTTTTCTCATACAAGCTGTCATCGCTACCATTTTCTTTTTTCCTTCGCTTGTTTTCTTAGTGTAATACTCGAACAATGTTTTGTTGAATCTTACAGCACTCAAAGCAGCCAAGAACATAGCACGCTTTACAAGAGCTCTTCCTCCTCCTTTGGTGGTTCTGTATCCTTTCTTCTGTCCGCTGTCATTGGCTATGGGAGCTAACCCGGCCATGGACGCTATACCATTTTTGTTGATGGTTCCCAACTCAGGTAAAAACGCTATCAACTCCATCGCTGTCGCTTTTCCTATGCCCTTGTACTCCATGAGAAGGTCATACTTTTTCTTGATGCTTTCGTCTGAATTTATGTGTGTCTCTATGGATTTCTGCAAATCTTTCAGCTCATCTTGCAGAAAATCAATGATGCGTTTACAGAATTCTTTAATCTGCTCGCACCCGGGGCTTTGATGTCTGTTCTTCATGCCAGCGTTAAATCTTTTTATATTCCCGATAAAAAACGCCAACTGTCGCAGTGTTTCTTGGTTTTCCGTCAAAGGCTGATATATCGCTATCGTTTCTCTTGCATCAGCATTCATAGCTTCCCCATACAACGCCAGCACAAAGGCGTCAACTTTATCTGTCTTGGCTTTTGTGTTTTTGTACTTGCGAAAACTGTTGACCCTATTATTATTTGCTCTATGGATTTTATATCCCAGCCTTGAAAGAGCCTCTATGCATGTTCTCTCGTATCCTCCTGTGTTCTCTATGACTACAAGAGTATTTTCACGATTGAATCCTCTGAAAAAAAGCTTGTCTGATTTCTTTTTTGCTATTGTTTACAATAATATGCTTCTGGGTTTCCGTAAAATAAACATCTATCTTATCTTTGGAAACATCTATACCGATGAAATTAGAAAAACCTTGTGTCATTTCAGAAACTCCTTATAATGAAGGCTCGAGATTGTTAAGAGACTCAA